>DASZVK010000215.1:0-9631 GCA_035547175.1 Solirubrobacteraceae bacterium | reverse complement strand
CGGCCGGCCCGCTGTTCGACGCGACGCTGGTCGGCGCGCTGACCTCGCTGGCGATCGACGTCGCCGCGCGCGAGGGCGACCTGGCGCCGTCGTGGCCGGCGCACGGCTGGCTCGTGCTGCTGGCGCTCAGCTCGCAGGTCGTCGGCTGGCTGCTGATCGGCGCCTCGCTGCCGCGGCTGCCCGCGGCGCTGACGTCGGTGCTGATCACGATCCAGCCGGTCGGCTCGGTCCTGCTCGCCGCGGCGATCTTCGGCGAGTCGCCGAGCCCGCTGCAGGCCACCGGCGTCGTGACGATCCTCGCCGCGCTGCTGCTCACCGGCTGGCGGCGGACGGCGAGGAGGTCGTGACCTCGGCGTCATACTTGCGGCGTGCCCGGTGCCGCGACGCTCGTCGACGCCCTCGCCCCGCTGCGGGCGACGCCGGAGCGCTCGGCCGTGCTGCTCGACGTCGACGGGACGCTCGCGCCGATCGTCCGCCACCCCGACGACGCCCACGTCCCCGAGCCGACGCGCACGGCGCTGATCGCGGTCGCGCGGCGCTTCGGGCTGGTCGCCTGCGTGTCCGGCCGCCGGGCGCTGACCGCGCGCCAGATCGTCGGCCTCGGCGCGATCGCCTACGTCGGCAACCACGGCGGCGAGGTCCTGCGGCCGGGGTCCGCGCGGCCCGAGCTCGACCCCGAGGCCGCGGCCTACGTCGAGCGCGTGCGGGCCTTCTCGCGCGCGGCGCTCACGGACGAGCTGCGCCGCCTGCGCGTGCGCGCCGAGGACAAGGACGCGATCGCCGCCTTCCACTGGCGCGGGGCGCCCGACGAGCAGGCCGCCGAGCAGGCCCTCGGCGAGCTCGCCCGGCGCGCGGAGGACGCGGGCCTCGCCGTGCACTGGGGCCGCAAGGTGCTGGAGGTCCGCCCGCCGGTCGCGATCGACAAGGGTCGCGGCGTGACGCGTCTGCTGCGCGGCGCCGGCGTCGACGCGGCGCTGTACTGCGGCGACGACCTGACCGACGTCGACGCCTTCCGGGCGCTGCGCGCCGAGCAGGCCGCCGGGCGGCTCGACGAGGCGGTGTGCGTCGGCGTCGCCTCCGACGAGACGCCGGGCGAGGTCCGGCGCGAGGCCGACGTGATGGTCGACGGCCCGCGCGGCGTCCGCGAGCTCCTGACCGCGCTGCTGTAGATGCGCTTCGTCGACTTCCTGCGCGTGACCGTGCTGCTCAGCGCGGGCGCCGCGTCGCTGCTCGCCGCCCTGTGCGTGATCGGGGCGGGCTCGCGCGGGACGGTGACGCTCGTGCCGTTCTGCGCCGGCTGGTGGGCGGTCGCCGCGACCGTCGGCGTCGCCCTGAGCCGGCACGCGACGACGACCCCGCCGATCGCGCGGCTGCTGGCGTCGGCCAAGCAGGCGACGATGATGCCCGAGCACCGGCCCGGCGCGACGATCCTCAACCGCCTGTGGCCGGTGCTCGTCTCGACGATCGTCGCCGGGGCGATCGCGTTCCTGTACCCGCAGGTGCCGGGCATCGCGGCCGGCTTCGCGATCATCTGGGCGCTGGCCTGGCGGCGCCAGGACTCGGCCGTGCAGGCGATCGAGGAGCGCGACGGCGTGACCTTCTACGTCGAGCGCACCTCGCCCGTGCGGCCGATCGAGCTGGTGCGCATGCCGGGCTTCCGCCGCGAGGTCCCGACCCTGCCGACGACGCCGACGACGTGACCGACGTCGTGCTCGTGTCGCTGGGCTCGACGCTCGGGCTGCGCGAGGCCGACGAGCAGCTCGCCGGCGCGCTGCGCCGGGCGGGCGCGGAGGTCGTCGTCGCGACGGCCGCCCCGCAGGGTCCGGTGCGCACGATGGCGCTGACCGACCTGCGCTGGGCGCTCGCCGCGCGGCGCGCGGCGGCCGACGCGATCGCGCGCGAGCGGCCGCGAGCCGTGCTGTACTCGATGACGACCGCCGCGCTGCTGTGGCCGCGGGCGGGCGGGCGGGACGTCGTCCGCGCGATCCGCTTCGACGCGCTGGCCGCCGACAACCGGCCCGGCCGCCACGGGATCTGGCAGCGCCCGCTCGAGCGCCGTCGCCTGCGCCAGGCGGCCGTGCTGGTCGCATCCTCGCCGCACCCCGAGCTGCCCAGCGCGATCGTCGTGCCGACGCCCGTCGAGCCGAGCGGGGCGGGCGCGGCCGACGCCGCCGAGCGCGACGTCGCGGCGGTGACCTACGGCGCGAACCCGGAGAAGAAGGGGCTCGATCGCGTGTTGAAGGCGTGGGCCCGGGCGCGGCGCGACTCCGAGGAGCTGGTGGTCGTGGGCACCGAGGGAGGCGTCCGGCCCGGGGTTCCCGACGGCGTGCGCTTCGCCGGGCGCCTGGCGCCCGAGGAGTACCGCGCGCTGCTGCGCCGCGCACGCGCGTTCGTCGCCGCGCCGCGCCGCGAGGACTACGGCATCGCCCAGCTCGAGGCGCTCGCCGACGGCTGCCTGCTCGTCACCACGCCCGCGCCCGGCCCCTACGCCGCACTGCCGATCGCGCGAGCGCTCGACCCGCGCCTGGTGCCCGACGGGCCCGACGGCCTGGCCGCGGCGATCCGCGCCGCGCTCGACGACCCCGGCCCGGGCTACGCCGAGCGAGCGCTCGCGGCGCTCGCGCCCTACCGGGCCGAGGCCGTCGACCGCGTCGTCGCCGAGCGGCTGCTGCCGGCGCTGCTGGGCTCCTAGCGCGGCCGCCGGGCTACGGCAGGTGGATCGCCGAGCTCGGCGTTTCCCACAACCGGACAGGTTCGGTCAAGCGGGCGCGCGCGCCCGCTTGCGCAGCGGCGCGAACTCCTCCCACGGCAGCGTGTTGGCGACGTCGGCCGGCCCGAGCCAGGCGCGCCGCGCGGTCGCCACCGCCCAGCGGACGTTGCCGAGCGTCTCGGCGCCGTGGGCGTCGGAGTCGATCAGGATGCGCACGCCGGCGGCGGCCGCGGCGCGCGCGTTGACGTCGTCGAGGTCGCGGCGGTCGGGGGCGCCGTTGATCTCGATCATCGTGCCGCTGCGGGCGGCGGCGTCGAGCACCGCGTCGAGGTCGAGCGCGCTCGGCGCGCGCGAGCCGATCTTGCGGCCGGTGAGGTGGCCGATCGCGTCGCACAGCGGGTGCTCGCAGGCCGTCACGACGCGCGCCGTCATGCGCTCGGCGCTCATCGACAGCTGCGAGTGCACGGAGGCGATCACCCAGTCGAGCTGCGCGAGCAGATCGTCGTCGTAGTCGAGCGACCCGTCGAGGCCGATGTTGCACTCGGTGCCGACCAGCACGCGGATCCCGTCGAGGCGCTCGTCGAGCTCGCGCACGCGCTCGATCTGGCGCACCAGCTCGTCGGGCGAGACGTCGTTGCCGAAGCCGTGCGAGGCCGAGTGGTCGGTGATCGCGACGTACTCGTAGCCGCGCGCCAGCGCCGCGCGCGCCATCTCCTCGGCCGTGCTGCGCCCGTCGGAGGCGACCGTGTGCATGTGCAGGTCGCCGCGCAGGTCGCCGACCTCGACCAGCGGCGGCGCCTGGGCGAGGTCGAGCTCGCCGCGGTCCTCGCGCAGCTCTGGCGCCAGCCACGGCAGGCCGAGCGCCGCGTAGACCTCCTCCTCGGTGGCGCAGCGCAGCGTCTCGCCGGTGGCGTCGTCGAGGATCCCGTACTCGGAGACGTGCAGCCCGCGCCTGACGGCGCGCTCGCGCAGGCGGACGTTGTGCGCCGCCGACCCGGTGAAGTGCTGCAGCAGGTTGCCGAACTGCGCCGGCTCGACGACGCGCAGGTCGACGGCCATCCCGGTGTGGGTCCGCCCGCGGGCCGCGTTCGGCCCACCCGACGCGGCCGACTCGATCACCTCGAGCTGCTCGAACGCGGCGAGCAGCGCGGTCGTGTCCCGCGCCGCGGCGACCACGTCGAGGTCCTTGACCGTGTCGGCCATGCGCCGCGCGCTGCCGGCCAGCTCGACCGAGGTGGCGGCCGGGTGCGCCCGCAGCGCCTGCACGAGCGTCTCGCCGATCGCCAGCGCGCGGCTCAGCAGCACGCGCCCGCCGGCCGGCCCGCGCGGCTCGGCGAGCCCGGCCTCGAGCGCCGCGAGCACCGACGCCTCGAACTTCTCGCCGAAGCCGCGGACGTCGCGCAGGCGATGCTCGCGCGCCGCCTCCGCCAGCGCCTCCAGCGAGCTGACGCCGAGCTCGTCGAACAGCCGCCGCGCGCGGCGCGGGCCGAGGCCCGGCAGGCGCGTCATCTCGAGCAGCCCGGCCGGGAACCTGGCCCGCAGCCTCTCCAGCGCCGGGATCGTCCCCGTCTCGACGAGCGCGACGAGCTTCTCCTCGAGCGTGCGGCCGATGCCCGGCAGCGACGTGACCGTGCCGGCGCGCGTCATCGCGGCGACCGACGTCGGCGCGTCGCGCACGGCCTTGGCCGCGTTGCGGTAGGCGAGCACGCGGTGGACGACGGCGCCGTCGAGCTGGTAGAGGTCGGCCAGCTCGTCGAACAGCTCGGCGATCTGCGCGTTGGACGGATCCGGCATCGGCTTGGCCTAGCGTATGCCCGACGTGGACGCGGTCCCCTGGCTGGTCCTCCCGACGTACGACGAGGCCGAGAACCTGGAGGCGATGATCGCGGCCGTGGTGCCGATCCTGCGCGACGCCCTGGGCCGCGACGGCTTCCGCGTGCTGATCGTCGACGACGCCTCCCCCGACGGGACCGGCGAGCTGGCCGACGGGCTCGCGGCCCGGCACCCGGAGGTGCAGGCGCTGCACCGCCCGGCGCGCGAGGGCCTGGGCCCCGCGTACCTGCACGCCTTCGCGGTCGCGCTCGCGGGCGGGGCCAGCCACGTGATCGAGATGGACTGCGACTTCTCCCACGAGCCCCAGGCCCTGCCGCGGCTGATCGCCGCCGCCGGCGACGCCGACCTCGTGCTCGGCTCGCGCTACGTGGCCGGCGGCGTCGTCACCGACTGGGGCGTCGTGCGCCGCACGGTGAGCTGGTGGGGCTCGTGGTACGCGCGGCGCGTGCTGGACATCGACGTCCGCGACCTCACGGGCGGCTTCAAGTGCTTCCGCCGCGAGGTGCTCGAGGCGATCGACCTGCCGAGCGTCCGCTCCAAGGGCTACGCGTTCCAGGTCGAGCTGACCTACCGGACCCTGCGCGCCGGCTTTCGCGTGATCGAGGTCCCGATCGTCTTCCGCGAGCGCCGCCTGGGACGGTCGAAGATGTCGGCGCGGATCGCGCTGGAGGCGATGGTGCTGCTGCCGAGGCTGCGTCGCCAGGCGACCGCGGCGCTGACCCCGAAGGCCGGCTGACGGCGCCTTCGCCACCCAGCACTACACTTTGTATAGTGGCGGTCAGGAGCCACCCACGAGACGAAGGGAACCGCATGGCCGGCACGCTCAGCGACGTCACCGACAGCAACTTCCAGGCCGAGGTCATCGAGTCCGAGAGGCCTGTCCTGGTCGACTTCTGGGCGCCCTGGTGCGGCCCGTGCCGGCTGGTGTCGCCGGTCCTCGAGGAGATCGCCGCCGAGCGCGCCGAGGACCTGCGCGTCGTCAAGCTCAACATCGACGAGAACCAGCAGACGGCCGCCGCCTTCGGCGTCCTCTCGATCCCGACGATGATCCTCTTCAAGAACGGCGCCGAGGCCAAGCGCGTCGTCGGGGCCTACCCGAAGAAGAAGATCGAGGCCGAGCTCGAGCCGGCCCTCTCCGCCTAGAGGGCCCGCTCCGCCCTACGTGGTCGCCTTCGCGACCGAGATCCGCAGCTCGCGGCCCTCGACGGTCGCCGCCTCGCCGCCGCCGTCGAGGTCGTAGCTGACGCTCGTCGCCAGCACCTCGCCGGCGACGTAGTCGGCGTGCTCGCGGGCGGCGTCGAGCAGCTCGTCGTCGCCGCCCAGCGCCAGCGCGATGCGGTCGGAGACCTCGAGCCCCGCGCCCTGGCGCGCGAGCTGCACGGCGCGCACGACCTCGCGCGCGAGGCCCTCGACGCGCAGCCCCTCGTCGACGGCGAGGTCGAGCGCGACGGCGTGCGAGCCCTCGCGCTCGAGCTGGTAGCCCTCCAGCGGCTGCATCCGCAGCTCCAGCTCGCCGGCCACGAGCACGTGGTCGTGGCCGCCGACGCTGACGGCGACCTCGCGGCCGTCGCGCAGCGCCGCGGCGACGTGCGCCGGGTCGAGCGCCTCGATCGCGGAGACGACCTGCGGCATGTCGGCGCCGAAGCGGGGGCCGAGCGCGCGGTAGTTGGGGCGCACGCTGTGGGAGCCCAGCTCGTCGGCCCGCTCGACGAAGCGCAGCCGCTTGACGTTGAGCTGCTCGGCGACGACGGCGGCCAGCCGCTCGATCGCCTCGCGCTCGCGCCCGGCGGCGACGACGACGGCCTCGCGCAGCGGCTGGCGCAGCTTGACCTTGGCCTGGCCGCGCGCCGACAGGCCCAGGCGGACGGCCTCGCGCGCCGTCGCCATCGCCTCCTCGAGCTCGAGGTCGCGCGACGGCGGCTCCGGCCAGTCGCACAAGTGCACGGAGGGCTCCGACCCGTCGAGGTTGTCGTAGATCTCGTCGGCGACGAACGGGCAGAACGGCGCCAGCAGCTTGGCGATCGTCAGCAGGCACGAGCGGAGCGTGTCGAACGCCGCGCGGTCGCCCTCCCAGAAGCGCCGCCGCGACGCGCGCAGGTACCAGTTCGAGAGGTCCTCGACCAGCTCGCCGATCGCGCGGCCGGCGACCGTCGCGTCGAAGGCGTCGAGGCGCTCGGTGACCAGCTCGACGGTCGCGGCCGTGCGCGACAGCGCCCAGTGGTCGAGGTCGGTCGGCGGGTGGGTGGGGTACGCATCCTCGGGCGCGTAGATGTCGAGGTAGCGGTACGTGTTCCAGAGCTGCTTGAGGAACAGGCGCACCTGCTCGCCGACGGCCTCGACGCTGAAGCGGTAGCCGTCCCACGGGTGCTTGGCGGTGAAGAAGTACCAGCGGATCGCGTCGGCGCCGTAGCGGTCGAGCACCTCGGCGGGCTCGACGACGTTGCCGCGCGACTTGGACATCTTCTGGCCCTCGGCGTCGACCAGCAGGCCGAGGCACACGCAGGCCTCGTAGGACGAGCGGTGAAACAGCAGCGTCGAGACGGCGAGCATCGAGTAGAACCAGCCGCGCGTCTGGTCGAGCGCCTCGCAGATGAACTGCCCGGGGAAGCGCGACTCGAACAGCTCCTGGTTCTCGAACGGCGCGTGCTCCTGGGCGAACGGCATGCAGCCGGAGTCGAACCACACGTCGATCACCTCGGGCACGCGCGTCATCGGCTTGCCGCACTGCGCGCAGGGGAAGCGGACGTCGTCGACGTAGGGTCGGTGCGGATCCTCGAGGCGCGCGCCGCCGAGCTCCTCCAGCTCGCCCAGCGAGCCGACGCAGTGCGCGTGGCCGGCCTCGCAGCGCCAGATCGGCAGCGGCGTACCCCAGTAGCGCTCGCGCGAGAGCGCCCAGTCGACGTTGTTCTCCAGCCAGTTGCCGAAGCGCCCGTGCTTGATGTGCTCGGGATGCCAGTCGATCGTCTCGTTGGCGGCCAGCAGCTCGTCGCGGATGCGCGACGTCGCGATGTACCACGACGGCTTGGCGTAGTAGAGCAGCGGCGTCGAGCAGCGCCAGCAGTGCGGGTAGGAGTGCTCGATCTCGGTCGCCCGCAGCAGCCGGCCGCGGCGCTCGAGGTCGGCGATCAGGTCGCGGTCGGCGTCCTTGACGAAGCGGCCCTCGTAGCCGCGGATGCGCTCGTCGTAGGTGCCGTCGAGGCGCACGGGGTTGACGACGTTCAGCCCGTACTGCTCGCCGAGGCGGAAGTCGTCCTCGCCGAAGGCGATCGCCGTGTGCACGAGGCCGGTGCCGTCCTCGGCGGAGACGAAGTCGCCGAGCAGGACGGTGTGGCCGCGCTCGCCGTACTCCGAGCCGGCGATGAACGCAAACGGCGGCTCGTAGCGGACGCCGTCGAGCGCCGCGCCGGGGAAGCGGTTGAGGATCTTGATGCCCTCGCCGAGCACGCGCTCGGCCAGCGCCTCGGCGACGACGACCGGGGCGGCGAGCGCGTCGGTCTTGGCGCGCACGTACGTCAGCTCGGGGTCGACGGCGACGGCGGCGTTGGAGACGAGCGTCCACGGCGTCGTCGTCCAGACGATCAGCTCGTCGCCGGCCTGCAGCGGGCCGCCGTCCTCGGCGACCGGCAGGCGCACGTAGATCGACGGGTCGACGACGTCCTGGTAGCCGAGCGCCAGCTCGTGCGAGGACAGCGCCGTGCCGCAGCGTGGGCAGTAGGGGACGACCTTGTGGCCCTCGTAGAGCAGGCCCCGGTCCCAGATCCGGCGCAGCGCCCACCAGACCGACTCGACGTAGGTCGCGTCGAGCGTGCGGTAGGCGTGCTCGAGGTCGACCCACATGCCGATCCGCTCGGTCAGCGCGTTCCAGTCCTCGAGGTACTCGAAGACCGACTCGCGGCACTCGCGGTTGAACTCGGCGATGCCGTAGGCCTCGATGTCGGTCTTGTTGCGCAGGCCGAGCTTCTGCTCGACGGCGATCTCGACGGGCAGGCCGTGCGTGTCCCAGCCGCCCTTGCGGGGGACGTGGTAGCCGCGCATCGTGCGGTAGCGCGGGTAGATGTCCTTGAACACGCGCGAGAGCACGTGGTGCGCGCCGGGGCGGCCGTTGGCCGTCGGCGGGCCCTCGTAGAAGACCCACTGCGGCGCGCCCTCGCGGCGGCGCAGCGACTCGCGGAAGACGTCGCGCTCGCGCCAGCGCTCGAGCACCCGCAGCTCGAGCTCGGGGAACGACTGGTCGGGGTCGACGGGACGGCGCGGCATGGCCCCGTGAGTCTAAGGAGCCGACGCCGACGCGCCCGACCGTGGCTACGCGGCCAATTTGCGGCAGATCTCGGCCAGCGAGCGCTTCTCGTCCTCGTCGAGGACCGCGAACGCGGAGGTGACGCGCCGCGTGTGCTCGGGGAACAGGCGGTCGACGACGTCGCGGCCGCGCAGCGTCAGCGTCACGCTCGCCGCGCGGCGATCGGTCGGCAGGCGGGCGCGGGTGACGTAGCCGCGGTGCTCGAGCGTCGTCACGACCTCGGTCGCGTTGGCCTTCGAGGTGCGCAGCCGCTTGCGCAGCGTGCGCAGCTCCAGCTCGCCGCCGGCGGTGGCCAGCACGACGAGCACCGAGAAGCCGGTCGCCGACAGCCCCTCGCGCTCGATGTCGCTCGACAGGCGGCGGCGGACGGAGGTCTCGGCGCGCATCAGCGACTCCAGCGCGCGGTGGGCGAGGGGGTCGCCGGGGACGAGCATCGCAAGGCGGCAACCTAGTCGGCGCCCCGGACGTCTAGGCCCCCTAGACGGCGACCGCGGAGCCGCGCTCGGCGGGCATCGCCTCCCACGCGCGCGCGAGGCGCTCGACGGCCTCGACGAGCAGGTCCGCGGGCGCCGAGAAGCACAGCCGCACGTGGTCGAGGAACTCCTCGTCGGGCGACGTCGCGCGGCCGCCGAGCAGCGCGACGCCCTGGCCGAGCGCGGCCGAGGCGAAGACGTCGCCGCTGGCGCCGCCGGGGAGCTGCACCCACAGCGACCAGCCGGCGTGGCACGGGTGCACGCGCCATTCGGGCAGCCGCTCGGCGAGCGCGCGAGCGAGCACCTCGTGGCGCTGCG
>DASZVK010000214.1:0-7015 GCA_035547175.1 Solirubrobacteraceae bacterium | reverse complement strand
CGCGCCGCCGCGTTCGCCGAGGCCCACGCCGGCAGGGTGGCCGAGCTCGACGGCGCGGGCCTGGCCGCGGCGATGGACGAGCTCTCCGCGATCTACGAGCTGGCCGGGCGCGCGGGCAACTACGCGGCGCTGCGCTTCTCGGCCGACACCTCCGACCCGGCCAACGGCGCGCTGCTGCAGCGCGCCGAGGAGCGCTCGACCGCGATCGAGACGACGCTGCTGTTCTTCGACCTCGAGTTCGCCGCGCTCGACGACGCGCACGCCGACCGGCTGACGACCGCCGACGGCCTCGACCGCTACCGCCACCACCTCGCCAACGTGCGCCGCTACCGGCCCCACCTGCTCTCCGAGCCCGAGGAACGGATCATCACCGAGAAGGCGATCACCGGCCGCAGCGCGTGGGGACGCCTGTTCTCCGAGCTGATGTCGGCCGTCGAGGTGCAGCTCCCGGGCGAGGACGCGCCCGTGCAGATGGAGGTCGCGCTGTCGCGGATGATGTCGGCCGACCGCGACGTCCGCCGCGAGGCCCAGCAGGCGGTCACCGACGCGCTCGCGCCCGGACTGCGCACGCGCGCCTTCATCTTCAACACGCTGCTGTACGACAAGGCCGTCGACGACCGCCTGCGCAGCTACCCGACGTGGCTGTCGAGCCGCAACCTCGCCAACGAGGCCTCCGACGAGTCCGTGCAGGCGCTGGTGACGGCGGTGCGCGCCAACTACGACATCGCCCGCCGCTGGTACGAGGTCAAGGCCGGGCTGCTGGGCCTCGACCGCCTGACCGACTACGACCGGCTCGCGCCCGTGACCGACGACGACGAGCCGCAGTTCGAGTGGGCGCAGGCCCGCGACATGGTGCTCGACGCCTACCGCTCGTTCTCGCCCGTCGTCGGCGACCTCGCGGCGCGCTTCTTCGACGAGCGCTGGATCGACGCGCCCGTCCGGCCGGGCAAGCGCGGCGGCGCCTTCTGCGCCTACACGGTGCCGTCCGTGCATCCGTACGTGCTGCTCAACTACACGGCGCGTCGCCGCGACGTGCTGACGCTCGCCCACGAGCTCGGCCACGGCATCCACGCCGCCCTGGCGCAGCCGCGCGGGCCGTTCGAGCAGGGGACGCCGCTGACGCTCGCCGAGACGGCGAGCGTGTTCGGCGAGGCGATCGTCTTCGGCCGCCTGCTCGAGCAGGCGCCGAGCGCCTCGTCGCGCCTGTCGCTGCTGGCCGAGTCGCTCGAGGGCTCGATCGCGACGGTCTTCCGCCAGGTGGCGATGAACCGCTTCGAGGAGACCGCGCACACGGCGCGGCGCGAGCAGGGCGAGCTGTCGGTCGACCGCCTCGGCGAGCTGTGGATGGCCAGCCAGGAGGAGCTGATGGGCGACGCCGTCGAGCTGACCGGCAACTACCGCTCGTGGTGGTCGTACATCCCCCACTTCGTCTCGACGCCGGGCTACGTCTACGCCTACGCCTACGGCCAGCTGCTGGCGCTGTCGGTCTACGCGCGCTACCTCGAGGACGGCGAGCCGTTCGTGCCGCGCTACGTCGAGATGCTCGCCGCCGGCGGGTCGCGCAGCCCCGAGGAGCTGGGCGCGATCGTCGGCATCGACCTCGCCGACCCGGGCTTCTGGGACCGCGGCCTGCGGCTCGTCCGCGACCAGCTCGAGCAGGCCGAGGCGGCAGCGGCCGCCATCGCCTAGGCGCCTCGGCCCGACCCGAGAAACAAGGCGACGCGGCCCCGAGCCGCTCGGGAACCCTCTTCCGGCGCGGCGCCCGAAGGCGCTGCTGCCTGAGTCAGGGTGGCGGGCCTCACATCCCTTGGCCTCGCTCTCTGCGGCTCGGTTCCGCGTCTGGGGCCACCCTCCCACCGGCGCCCCGAGCGGTCAAGGGAAGCTTGTGAGAAAAGCCGCAAACTGCGAGGAAATCGTCCTCCGGGCGCGGTCGTGCGCAAGTTCCGCGCCGACCAGCCGACCACTGGAGGACATGGCGGCGCTCCCGTCCTCCCCGCTCGCGCACGCACGTCGCACGCCCGAGATCGCTCCGCTCGGCGCGGCCGGCGTCGCACGGCTCGCCGCCGCCGCGACCGCCGTGCTCGTCGCCGCCGGGCTGCTGGGCCGCTAGCGATCGACCTCGCGCACGGCGCGGGCCATGTCGCGGCGCTGCTCGCGCTCCTTGATCGCCTCGCGCTTGTCGAAGCGGTCCTTGCCGCGCGCGAGCGCGACCTCGACCTTCGCGCGGCCGTCCTTGAAGTAGATGCGCGTCGGCACGAGCGTCAGGCCGCGCTCCTGCACGCGGGCCGCCAGGCGCTCGATCTCGCCGCGGTGGGCGAGCAGCTTGCGCGGGCGCTCGGGCTCGTGGTTGTCGCGCGCGGCGGGCGCGTAGGGGGCGATGTGGACGTGGTGCAGCCACAGCTCGCCGTCCTCGACGGCCGCGTAGGCGTCCTTGAGGACGACGCCGCCCTCGCGCAGCGACTTGACCTCGGTGCCGGCCAGCACGATGCCGCACTCGAGCCGGTCGAGCAGCTCGTAGCGGTAGCTCGCCTGTCGGTTGGTCGCGACGTCGCCCGCCGCCGCCTTGCGCTTCCTGCCCTTCGCCATGCGGCCAGCGACGTTAACGCGTGGGACGGCCCCGTCCGCCCCGCTCGCGTCGTCCGGCCTCCTCGTCGGCCGGCACGAGGTCGACGCGCCCGCGGGCGGTGTCGACGCGATCGACGCGCACGCGGATCGCGTCGCCGAGGCGCACCGCGCGGCCGCTCTGCTCGCCGCGCAGCAGCGTCCCCTCCTCGTTGACCTCCCACCAGTCGCCGCCCAGGCGCCGCACCGGCACCAGGCCCTCGTAGGAGTCCCCGAAGGCGACGAACGCGCCCGCGCCGATCACGCCCGTGACCTCGCCCTCGAAGACCTCCCCCCAGCCCTGCTCGTCGAGCCGCCGCGCGAGCAGGAAGCACTGGGCGACGTCGTCGGCGTCGCGCTCGATCGTCATCGCGTCGCGCTCGCGCGCCGAGCACCACTCGCCCGCCTCCTCCAGCGCGGATGCGCGCGGCGCGTCCTCGCCCGCGCCGATCGCGCTCAGCAGCGCCCGGTGGCAGACCACGTCGGGGTAGCGCCGGATCGGCGACGTGAAGTGGCAGTAGTGCGTCAGGCCGAGGCCGGCGTGGCCGAGGTTGCGCGGCGTGTAGCCGGCCTGCTTGAGCGCGCGCAGGACGAGGTACGTCAGCGCGCGGCGACCGCGCCCGTCGCGGCCGCGCACGTAGGTGTCCACCATCCTGCTGATCTGCGCCATCGCCTCGGCCGCCTGGGTCGACGACATGCGCTCGCGGACCGGCGGCGTCGGCACGTCGAGCGAGGCGAGCTGGGCGACGAGCCGCTCGATCGCCTCGGGCTCGGGGCGCTCGTGCACGCGGTAGAGCGTCGGCACCCTGCGCTCGGCGAGCAGCCTGGCGACCTGCTCGTTGGCGGCGATCATCAGATGCTCGATCAGTCGGTGCGACTCGGTCTGCTCGCGCGGCGTCGAGCCCTGGAGGTGGCCGCGACCGTCGAAGCTGTACTCCGGCTCGGGGCTGTCGAGCACCAGCGCGCCGCCCGTCTCGCGCCGCGCCTGCAGCGCCGCCGAAAGCGCCCGCGCATTGGCCAGCGGCTGCGCCCAGGGCTCCTCGGCGCGCTCCTCTCCGGCGAAGACGCGGTCGACCCGGTCGTAGTCCAGGCGCGCGTCGGAGCGGATCACCGAGCGGCAGAACGCCGCGCGCCGCACCGTCGTCCCCTCGTACTCGATCTCGACCGTGACGGCGAGCCGGTCCTCGCCGGGCACGAGCGAGCAGGCGTCGTTGGACAGCGGCTCGGGGAGCATCGGCTCGACCGCGCCGGGGACGTAGACGCTCGTCCCGCGCCGGTAGGCCTCGCGGTCGACCGCCGAGCCGGGCCTGACGTACGCGGTCACGTCGGCGATGTGCACCCAGACGCGGCGCCGCTCGCCGCCCAGCGACTCGCACGAAATCGCGTCGTCGAAGTCCTTGGCCGTGACGGGGTCGATCGTGAACGTGGTCAGGTCGCGCAGGTCGCGCCGCGCGGGGTGGCTCGCCTCGCGCCCGGGCACCGCGTCGCGCGCCTCGGCGGCGGCGCGCTCGACACCGGGCGGGAACGAGCGGCGCAGCCCGCGCGAGAGCATCAGCGCCTCGATCACGTCGCGGGCGACCTCCGGGCGGCCGATCAGGCGCACGACCTTGGCCGAGCGCCGCCGGGGACCGGGCCCGCCCACCTGCAGCAGCGCCAGCCACCCCGGCTTCGCGCGGCGGTCGCGCTCGACCGTCATCCGGCGGCCGGACTCGAAGAACGGCTCGGCGACCAGGAAGCGGCCGCGCCGCTCGAGCAGCCCGACGACCTGCCCGGCCTGCTCGGCGCCGCTCACGGAGCCGCTCAGACGCGCAGGAAGCGGCGCAGCGAGATGCCCGAGCCCGCCGCCGACACGCCGACGGCGGCGGCCAGCAGGATCACCACCAGCGGCGCGAACGGCATCGTCTGCGGCGCCTGGATGAGCTGGAAGCTGTCGGTCAGCGGGTCGACGAGGACGACCTTGCCGACGGCCAGCAGCGCGATCGCGAACGCGCCGCCGACGGCGCCCAGCAGCACGCCCTCGAGCATGAACGGCCAGCGGATGAAGCCGTCGGTCGCGCCGACGAGCTTCATCACCTCGACCTCGCGGCGGCGGCTGAACAGCGACAGGCGGATCGTGTTGGAGATCAGCAGCACCGACGCGACGATCAGCAGGCCCGCCAGCAGCGCCATCGTCAGCTTGATCACGCGCGTCGCCGTGAGGATCTTGTTGGTCTCGTCCTGGCGGTTCTTGACCTCGTCGATCGCCGGGTCGGCGACCGTGCGTCCGCCGGACGCGGTCGTCGGCGCCAGCGCGTCGCGGATGCTGCCGACGTTGTCGGGGTTGTCGGGCGTCACGCGGAAGGCGTCCGGCAGCGGGTTGGAGCCCAGCAGCTCGTAGGCCTCCGGGTTCTTCTTGCGCTCCTGCGCGAGCGCCTGCGCCTTGGAGACGAACGTGACCGACTTGACGTGGTCGGTGCGCTCGATCAGCGCGCGCACGCGCGCGACGTCGGCCTTCTTGGCGTCGGTCTTGAGGTAGACGCCGAGCAGCACGCGGCCGCGCACCTCGTTGGCGGCCCCGGTCGTCGCCTGGACGACGGGGATGAAGACGCCGAGCACGAGCACGGTGACGACGACCGACGCGGTCGCGGCGAAGCTCGGGATCGCGTTGCGGCGCACCGAGCGGATCGCTTCGCGGACGAAGAACCCCAGCGACATCGCCTAGTCCTCGTCCTCGAACGCCTCGTCGAAGAGGTCGCCCTCGCTGCTGCGCTGCGTCGGCGCGCGGCGCGAGATCGGCATCCCCTCGTCGTTGCGCATCAGCTGGCCGAACTCCTGCGTGCTCTGCTCGGGGCGGTACAGGCCGCTGGCCTCGTCGCGGACGATGCGTCCGCCCTGCAGCTCGATCACGCGGCGCTGCATGCGGTCGACCATGTGCGAGTCGTGCGTCGCGATCAGCACCGTCGTGCCCGCCTTGTTGATGCGGTAGAGCAGCTGCATGATCCCGATCGAGGTCTCGGGGTCGAGGTTGCCGGTCGGCTCGTCGGCCAGCAGCAGCGGCGGGTGGTTGACGAACGCGCGCGCCACCGAGACGCGCTGCTGCTCGCCGCCCGAGAGCTGGTGCGGGTAGTGGTGGAGCTTCGTCGAGAGGCCCGTCAGGCGCAGGATGTCGGGCACCTTCTCGCGGATCTCGCGGCGCGAGCTGCCGGTGACCTGCAGCGCGTAGGCGACGTTGTCGTGGACGGTGCGGTTGGGCAGCAGCTTGAAGTCCTGGAAGACGACCCCGATGTTGCGCCGGTAGAAGGGGACCTTCTTGCGCGGGATCTCGTCGAGGTGGCGGCCGGCGACGCGGATCTGGCCCGCGGTCGGCTCCATCTCCTTGATCAGCAGGCGCATCAGCGTCGACTTGCCCGAGCCCGTCGAGCCGACGAGGAAGACGAACTCGCCGCGGTCGACGGCGAAGGTCGCGTTCTCGACCCCGACGTCGCCGCTGGGGTAGACCTTCGAGACGCCGCGGAACTCGATGACCGAGGTGGCGCGAGGGCCGAGCGGGCGCATCGGGGCCACGTTTCCGGCCCGCGGGCGGTCCTGGGTTGCTGCCATGTCGACCTGGAGGCTACGAGGCTGCGCGTTCGATTCCTGCATGGTGGGTTGCGGTGGGACGGGTTGGCCGCCCTCCTAGGATGCCAAGGGTGGCGTTCGACCTCCACCGCGTCCCCCTCCCGGGCACGCGCGCGACCACCGTCCTGCTCGCCTTCGACGCCGGCGCGCGCACCGAGCGTAGCGAGGAGAACGGGATGGCGCACTTCCTCGAGCACCTGGTCTTCAAGGGCGGCGAGAAGTACCCCGACTACCGCGCCGTCAACGAGACCGCGGAGCGCATGGGCGGCGTGCTCAACGCCTACACCTCGCACGACCTCGTCGCCTTCCACATCACCGTGCGCGCGTCGGAGGTCGGGCCCGCGCTCGACCTGCTGACCGACTTCGTCGGCCGTCCGCGGCTCGACGCCGAGGAGCTCGACCGCGAGCGCGGCGTCGTCATCCAGGAGATCGCGCGCGCCGAGGACCAGCCGGCCACGGTGGCCGAGCACCTGATCGACCGCGCGGCGTTCGGCGACCATCCGCTGGGGCGGCCGGTGCTCGGGCCGGCCGAGCACCTGCGCAGCTTCACCCGCGAGGCGATCGTCGCCTTCCGCGAGCGCCGCTGGGCGCGCGGGGCGGCGTTCGTCGTCGGCAACCTCGACGACCTCGACCTCGACGCCGCGCGCGCGCTGCTCGCCGAGCGGCTGCCCGCGCCGGGCGCGGCCGAGGCGTTCGCGGCCGCGCCGGAGCCGCGCGCCGACCGGCTCGTCTCCGAGCGCGACACCAACCAGTCGCACCTGCGGATGATCTACCGGCCGCGCGTCGACGTCTCGGACCCCGCGACGCGCGCGGCGCT
>DASZVK010000213.1:0-5193 GCA_035547175.1 Solirubrobacteraceae bacterium | reverse complement strand
GGCGCCCGCGGCCGAGCGCTCGGCCGCGTAGCGGCGCAGCAGGCGGACGTCGGTCGTCGCCGGCTCGGCGCCGTGGCGCGTCGCCCAGGAGGCGAGCTGGCGCAGGTCGCTCGCGTACGCGCGGCGGCTGCGCGCCGCGGCCCCGCGCCGCGCCAGCTCGGCGTCGAGCAGCGCCAGCGCCGCGCTCCAGCCCACGCTAGCCGCGGGCTCGGTGGGAGTGTTCTTCATCGACACCTCGTCCGGTCAGGTCGCGACCCAGCGCCAGCTCGTCGAGGCCGGCCTCACCGGCCCCGACCTCGTGCCGCCGCGGCCGTGGCTGCGCATCCAGGGCAGCGGCGACGCCTCGACCATGTGGTACGCGGTGCTGCGCAAGCGCGTCGACGGCGTGATCATCGGCACGCTCGCTCTTCGACACTCCTCGCACCATGCCTCCCTGCTCGACCAGGGCTGGGAGGAGGTCCCCCACCACCAGATCGCCGCTCCTGAGGCCGGCTGACCAGGACGGGGCACCGACGGCACAGCCGCTGGTCCCGAAGGAATGCTCCGTATCTCGAGGGTCGAGGACGCCGTCAGCCGACCTCAGGGCGGCGATCAGGCGATGTAGATCGGCGCGCCGACCGGCACCTGCGCGTACAGGCTGATCACGTCGGGGATCCGCATGCGCACGCACCCGTGCGATGCCGCGTGGCCGATCGTGCCGTACTCGGACGGGTCGATCCCGTGGATGCCGGCGCCGTCGAAGATCCCCAGCCAGCGCGCCTTGAGCGGGTTCTCGGGCGAGCCGCCCGGGACGACCCTGCCCTGGTCGGCCTTGGGGACCCAGTCGGAGTACGGCTCCGTCCAGGCCGGGTTCACGGCCTTGTTCTGGATGTGGTACAGGCCGGCGGGCGTCTCGCGGCCGACGGCGCCGATCGCGACCTTGTAGGACTTCGCGAGCCTCAGGTGCTTGTAGAGCCGCAGGCGGAAGTGCTCGCGGTCGACGACCAGCAGCGTCGAGTACTTGGCGTCGAGGTCCTGGGAGGTGACCTTCGGGTCGACCTTGTGCGTCTTGACTTCGATGGTGCGGTCGGCGCCGGGATCGGCGACGGCCGCGTCGACGGCCGCGTGCAGCTCGCTGGCGAGCACCTGCGTGCCCTGCCGGCCGGGGGTGATCGTCGCGCCGCCGAGCGAGAAGCTGACCGAGGCGTCCTGCGCGGGGACCTCGAGCGCCTTGCGCACGCGGTCGACGAGGCGCAGCGCCGCCGCCCTGGAGAACGTCACCTGGGGGGCGATGTCCCTGTCGACGTAGCCGCCGGTGGCCTGGCGCCAGGCGCGGGCGATGAAGCCCTGCTTGCGGCCGACGTCCAGGGCGGCGTCGACCATCGCCGTGAGGTCGGCCGCCACGTGGCTCTCGCGCGCGGTCAGCGTGAACGTCCGCCCGCCGCCGACGACCGTCACGGGCGCGCGCAGGCGAGCCAAGTAGCGCTCCTCGAGGCGCGCGCGGGCCTGGTCGGCGGTCAGCCCGCCGACGTCGATCCCCGCGACCGCGACGCCCTTCGGGATGGTCCCGTCGGCCTTGCGGCCGAGCGCGTAGGCGGTCACCACCAGGCCCACGAGCACGACGACCAGCGCGATGGCGGTGATGGCGATGATCGAACGTGCGCGCATCGAGCGAAGCAGGTACCCCTCGCCTCGCGAGTGTAGGCCGCCCCCGGGACGCCCGCCATGGCTGCAACGAGCCTCCCGGCCGAATGTCCGAGCGGCTACCGCGCGGGTCGCGCGGGCGCCAGGCGCTCGCGCTCGGCCATCCGCGGCTCGAGCCTGGTCGCGAGCTGCTCCCAGTCGGCGGCCGCGACGACGTCCTCGGTCTCGCAGACCTCCTCGTTCCAGGGATGCACGAGCGTCGCCGCCAGCATCCCCTGCTCGAGCGCGCCGCGGATGTTGTCGGGGCTGTCGTCGACGAGGACGTCGATGCCCAGCTGCACGCAGCGGGCGAGCTTGTCGTCCGAGCACCACAGGTCGTCGTGCGCGAGGCCGATGCGCTCCAGCCAGGCCGCCGTGGCCGGCGCGCACGTGCCCGGGCGGTGGCTCGTGACGTGGATGAAGTGCCCGGCGGCGTGCCAGCGGTTGACCGTCTCGACGGCCCCCGGATAGGGCTCGTTGCGCAGGATCGCCGCGTCGCAGTGCGTCTCGGCGACGCAGACCGCGAGCTGCTCCGGCCGCAGCCGGGTGATGCCCCAGTCGAGCTGCTCCTCGTAGGGCAGCTCGATCCCGAAGCGCCGGCGCGCGGCGTCGGACAGGCCGTCCCAGTAGTGGTGCAGCGTGGAGTCGATGTCGACGGCGATCCGCATCTCCCGCCCAGGGTAGGGCGTCCCGATGACGACGAGCAGAGCGTCCTTCAGGTCGTCACGGCGCCCGTGGCGGCGCTCGAGACGAGCTTGGCGTACTTGGCCAGCACGCCGGTCCGCTCGGGGTTGTCGGGGACGACGTAGGCGGCCACGCGCGCGGCGATCTCCGCGTCGGAGAGGTCGAGGTCGATGCGCCGCGCCTTGACGTCGATCGTGATCGTGTCGCCCTCGAGCACGGCCGCGATCGGGCCGCCCCTGGCCGCCTCCGGCGCGACGTGGCCGACCGTGAAGCCGTGCGTGGCGCCCGAGAAGCGCCCGTCGGTCATCAGCGCCACCTCCTCGCCCAGGCCGGCGCCGTTGATCGCCCCGGTGACGGCGAGCATCTCGCGCATGCCGGGCCCGCCGTAGGGGCCCTCGTTGCGGATCACGACGACGTCGCCGGGACGGATCTCGCCGTGCGTGACGGCGTGCATCGCCGCCTCCTCGCCCTCGAACACGCGCGCGGGCCCGCGGTGGTAGAGGCGCTCGTGGCCGGCGAGCTTGACGACCGCGCCCTCCGGCGCGAGGTTGCCGCGCAGGATCGCGATGCCGCCGGTCGCCTTGAGCGGGTCCGACAGCGGCCGCACGACCTCCTGGCCGGGGGTCTCGACGGCCTCGTCGGCGAGCTCGCCGATCGTCCTGCCCCAGACCGTCGGCGCGTCGCGGTGCAGGATGCCGAGATCGTCGAGGCGCTTGGCCAGCACGCCCGTGCCGCCCGCCTCGTACATGTCGACCGCGGTGAACGGGCCGCCGGGGCTGAGGTTGCACAGCAGCGGCGTGCGCTCGGAGATCGCGTCGAAGTCGTCGATGTCGAGCTCGACGCCGATCTCGTGGGCGACCGCCAGCAGGTGCAGCACGGCGTTGGTCGAGCCGCCCGAGCTCATCACCGCCGCGATCGCGTTCTCGATCGACTCGCGCGTGATCAGCTCGCTGGGCCGCTGGCCGCGCCGCAGCACGTCCATGACCAGCTCGCCGGCCTGGTAGGCGGCCTGCGCCTTCGTCGGCCCCTCGGCCGGGACGCCGTTGGGGCCGAGCGGGCTGATGCCCATCATCTCGAACGCCATCGCCAGCGTGTTGGCGGTGAACTGGCCGCCGCAGGCGCCGACGCCGGGACTCGCCGCGGCCTCGATCTCGCCGAGCTCGGCGTCGGTGATCTTCCCCGCCGCGTGGGCGCCGACCGCCTCGAAGACCTCGAGGATCGTGATGTCCCTGCCCTTGTAGTGGCCCTTGCCGATCGAGCCGCCGTAGAGCATCAGGCTCGGCACGTCCAGGCGCGCGAGCGCCATGACCGTGCCGGGGATGGTCTTGTCGCAGCCGCTGAGCGCGATCACCGCGTCGAACAGGTAGCCGCGCGCGGTCAGCTCGATCGAGTCGGCGACCACCTCGCGGCTGGGCAGGCTCATCCGCATCCCGCTCGTGCCCATCGTGATGCCGTCGGAGATCGCGATCGTGTTGAACTCCATCGGCGTGCCGCCGGCGGCGCGGACGCCCTCCTTGACCTTCGCCGCGAGCGCGCGCAGGTGGTAGTTGCACGGCATCGTCTCGATCCACGTCGAGGCGACGCCGACGATCGGCTTGGCGAGGTCCTCGTCGTCGAAGCCGATCGCCTTGAGGTACGAGCGCGCGGCGGCGCGCTCGGGGCCCTCGGTGAGGGCGCGGCTGCGGTGCTTGAGGTCCAACGGTGGCGTGCTCACAGGAGCGGCAGGCTATAGGCCGGTCGCCCCGGTGGGCGGGCGCGTCCGCGCCGCCGCCATCCGCCCGCGCTCCCACGCGCCGAGCCGCCAGAGGTCGCGACGGACGCGCCTGGGGTCCACTTGGCGGCCGGGCAGGTGCATGTTCGCCGTCTCGATCAGGCGCCGCTCGTCGCCGGTCAGCGCCATCCACTTGGCGAGGACGTCGTCGGAGCCGGGAAGCCGCGCGCTGCCGTACGGGCGCGTCTCGTCGGGGAACTCGACGCAGTACTCGTTCAGCAGCCGCCCCGTCTGCGGCAGGTAGCAGACGATCGGGCGATGCGGGTAGATCAGGTACGCGTACGGCGCCCCCTCCTGGGTCTGCCGCGTCTCGCCCCGCCGTGGCCCCTCGGCGAGCCCGCCCCAGACGCGGATGAAGCCGAGGTCGCGGTACATCGCCCACTCCTCGTCGTTGACGCACGAGCGCAGCAGCGCGCGGGCGCGCTGCTCGGCGCGGCGCTCGCGGCCGGGGTCGTAGACGACCAGGCCGCGCTGCTCGCGCCGGTGGGCGCGGCGCGCCTTGAGCCGCCGCACGCGCTCGCGCGCGAGCGGCGCGACGACCTCCGACAGCAGCGCGAGGATCACCAGCAGGGTGGCGCTCAGCGCGAGGGCCACGGCCGCGACCTCAGCGACCGCCCGCGGCCCGCGGGAAGAAGATCACGCGCTCGGCGTCGCGCGGGACCTCCTCGAAGGACTTGACCATCTGCGCCTCGCGGCGCCCGCCGTGCGAGGTGGTCGGCACCGCGGCCCACATCCCCTGCTCGAGCTGCGGGCGGAACGCCTCGACGAGCCGCTGCTCGTCCTCCTGCACGTCGAGGTCGCCTTCGGCCAGCAGCACCTCGCCGTGTCCGGGCTTCATGCGAAGCAACCTCATCGCAAGCCCGATTATGGCACCCGGCCGACCCCCAGGACGTTGACGGGGCCCGCGCCCGCGCCAAGCTCGCGCAGGCCGTCGCGGACGGCGTCGGCGGCGATCTCGCGAGCGCGGCGGGCGGCGTCCGGCAGCGGCAGGCCGAGCGCCAGCAGGGCCGCCAGCGCCGAGGAGTGCGTGCACCCCGAGCCGTGCGCGGCGCCGTCGGGATGGCGCGGGCCGGTCA
>DASZVK010000212.1:0-2124 GCA_035547175.1 Solirubrobacteraceae bacterium | reverse complement strand
CGCCTTGAGCGCCTGCTCGGCGGCGACGTCGCCGCCGGCGTCGAGGACCGCCCGGTGCAGCGCCTTGGGGGCCTTGGCGCGGCCGTCCTCGCGCGCGAAGAAGGCGACGGTCGTGTCGGGCGCGATCGCCGCGAGCACGGGAGCGAGCGCCCCCTCGACGTCGGCCTCCCTCCAGCGCTCGGCGCCGTCGACGATCACGAACCGCCGCCCGATCGCGAACGTCATCGCGCTCAGCGCCGCGGCGACGTTCGCGGGCGTCGCCGCCTCGCCCTCGATCACCTCGACGCCGCCCGCGCCGGACTCGGCCTCGGCCAGCGCCCGCAGCCGCGCGCGGCGCTCCCCGACGCGACCGTGGTCGTCGCCGTGGATCAGGTAGGCGGGCTTGAACACGGCCATCGGACCGCGAAGGCTACGCGTGGCGCTCGACGGCGAGGCGCGCGCCCCGCACGTGCACGCGCACGGTCCCATCGCGGTCCGTGCGCAGCACCTCGGCGACCCCGTCCGCGCGCAGCGCGGCGAGCGTCGACGCCGCCGGGTGCCCGTAGTCGTTGTGGCGGCCGACCTCGATCAGCGCCAGCCGCGGGCGCAGCCGGCCCAGCAGCGCCGGCAGGCCGGGGTCGTCGCTGCCGTGGTGGGAGACCTTGAGCACGTCGACGGGCTCGAGCGGCAGCGCCGCGAGCACGTCGGACTCGGCGTCGGCGGTCAGCAGCATCGAGAAGCCGCCGTCGCGCAGCTCGGCGACGATCGCGCGCCGGTTGGGGTCCTCGCCGGCGTGCGCCGCGAGGTCCTCGCGGCGCGGCGAGAGCACGTCGAGCGCCAGCGGCCCGGCGCGCAGCTCCTGGCCGGCGTCGGGCGCCAGCATCGGCACGCCGCGCCGGCGAGCCACGGCGGCGAAGCGGTCGCCGTCGGCGCTCGGATTGCCGTCGCGCCCGTCGAGCACGAGCCCGACGGGCAGCGCCGCGAGCACCGCCGCGGCGCCGCCCTCGTGGTCGGCCTGCGCGTGCGTGACGACGAGCAGGTCGAGCCGGCGCACTCCCGCGGCGCGCAGCTCGGGGACGAGCGGCGCGCCCGGCGGGCCCGTGTCGACGAGGATCGCGTGGCCGCCGTGCTGGAGCAGCGTGGCGTCGCCCTGCCCGACGTCCAGCGCCGAGACGACCAGCCCCGGCGGCGGGCCGGGCGCCCGCCCGCGCAGCGCGGCGACCGCGACGGCCGTCGCGATCGCGAGCGCCACCAGCGCCGCGACCGCGGCCGTCCCTCGAAGATCGACGACCGCGCGCACGCGTGGGCTGCGAAACGCACGCATGAGGTGCCGTTCGCAGCCCACGGCGCAGACGAGCACGGCGTAGACGCCGACGGTCGCGGCCGGCGAGACGTGCACGGCGGCCTGCGCCCCGGGCACGCTCGCCGCCGCGTGACCGAGCCAGGCGAGGAAGGCGAGCGGCCAGGCGGCGAGCGCGGTCAGCGGCTGCGCGAGCGCCGGCGACGCCTGGCCCGCGGCCGCGGCGAGCGCGCCGAGCCACATGACGGGCGCGACGGCGGGCGCCGCCAGCAGGTTGGCGGGCAGCGAGACGAGCGACACCTGCCCGAAGCGCAGGGCGATCAGCGGCGCCGTGGCGACGCCTGCGGCGAGGGCGATCGCGACGACGTCCGCCAGCGCGTCCGGCAGGCGCCGCCCGAGCCGGGCCCGCAGCGCGGGCGCGAGCGCCAGCAGCGCGATCACGGCGACGAAGCTGAGCTGCCAGCCGGGGTCCTCGGCGGCGCGCGGGTTGGCCGCGAGCGTGGCGGCGGCCGCCAGCAGCAGCGCATACCAGCGCGAGGGCGCCGCGGAGGCGAGCGCGGCGACGATCGCCGCGGCGCCCATCACGCCCGCGCGCTGGATCGACGGGCCGCCGCCGGCCAGCGGGACGTAGGCGGCGATCGCCGTCAGCGCGACGGTGAGCCGCGCCGCCAGCGGGACGCCGAGCAGCGCGCAGAGCCCGAGCACGAGCGCGGCTAGCAGCGCGACGTTGGCGCCGCTGGCGGCGAGCAGATGGCTCAGCCCAGCCGCCCGGAAGTCGTCGCCGAGGCCCTCGGGCAGCGCCGCGTCCTCGCCGAGGACCATGCCGCGCGCGAGCCCGCCCAGCG
>DASZVK010000211.1:0-1665 GCA_035547175.1 Solirubrobacteraceae bacterium | reverse complement strand
GGCGAAGAGCGGCGGGCTGTCACCGCCGAGCAGGAGCAGGGTCGGCGTCGTGAAGTCCCGCCAGCGCTCGGGCTCGAACCGGTACTCCGCGTGCGCGTGGATCTCGCGGACCACGGTGTGGGCCGCCGCCACACGGTCGTCCCACCCTGGGAGCGAGCGGAAGTGCGCGAACTCGTCGGCGGGCATCCGGACGACCTCGGTCATGAACGTCGTCAGCACCGCCTCGTTGTCGCCCGCCTCGAGCAGCGCGTCCATCCGGTCGATCATCCCGGGCACGTAGATCTCGACGTCGGTCGGGATCGGCGGCTCGTAGAGGATCAGCCGCGCGACGGCCGGCGTGCGCAGCGCGGCCTCGAGCGAGCAGATGCCGCCGTAGGAGTGGCCGAGCAGCGTCACGGGCCCGCCGACCGCGTCGACGACGGCGGTCACGTCCTGGATCTCCAGCTCCAGCGCGTACCGCGCGGCGTCGCCGCTCGCGCCGCGGCCGCGCCGGTCGACGGCGAAGACCGTGAACCGCTGCTCGAGCTCCGGCAGCACGCGCGCCCAGCGCGTGTGGTCGGCACTCGTCCCGTGCACGAGCACGAGCGGCTCGCCCCGCCCGCTGCGCCAGACCGCGATGCGCGTCCCGTCGGGCGCGCCGATCTCGATCAACGACCGAGCAGCCGTGCGTGCACCGCGCCGACGTCCTCGCCGGGCGCACTCGCGCGCCAGGCGACGAAGCCGTCCGGACGAACGAGGGACGCGCCGGTCGCGCCGATGCCGTACGCCTCGGCGACGCCGGCCGGCACGACGTGCCGCTCAACCCCCGCAGGCGCCTGCCAGTCGTCGCTCGCTGCGAGCAGCACCCAGCCGCGGCCGAAGAGGTCGATCGTCGAGACGCGCTTCCCGTCGACGTCGAGCCAGACGTGCGGCGCGCGCGACCCGGGGTGCCCGGCGACCGCCGCGGGATCGTTGAGCACAGCGCCGCCGTCGTCCTCGCCGGCGACCGCCGAGGAGCGGTAGCGCGGCCCGAGCTCGATCCACGTGTCGTCGACGATCGGGTCGATCCCGTCGGCGCCGATGTACGTCGCGACGCGCGTGACGTAGCGCCCGTACGCCTGCTCGATGACCGCCTCGCCGAGCGGGCGCCGCTCGGCGTCGTAGGTGTCGAGAAGGGCCGGGCCGGCCTCGCCGTTCAGCACCGCCGCCAGCTTCCACGAGATGTCCCACGCGTCGCCGATGCCGGTGTTGCCGCCGTAGCCGCCGTTCGGGGGCACCGTGTGCGCGGCGTCGCCGGCGAGGAACACGCGGCCGTCGCCGTACCGCTCCGCGGAATCCGCCACCGCACGCCAGGTGGCGACGTCGACGATCTCGACGGGGAAGTCGGGCACGCCGATCGCGGCGCGCAGCAGGTACTCGGCCCGCTCGGGCGTCACGACCTCGGCGACGTTCGCCCACGGCGCGTCGGGGTACTGCGCCACGATCTCGGGCCGCGCGATGTCGCCGATCAGGTTGACGACGAGGAAGCCCGAGCCGGCGCTGCGGTTGAGCCGGAAGAACCCGCGCAGCACCGGGTTCGTCACGTAGATGACGCCCTGGTTGCGCCCTTCGACGAGCGGCGTGCAGTCGGCGCGGAAGTAGATGGTGATGCTGTTCGAGAGGTGCCCGTGGCCGCGCATCTCGATC
>DASZVK010000210.1:0-3902 GCA_035547175.1 Solirubrobacteraceae bacterium | reverse complement strand
CGCCCGTCGCCGGGTTCACGGTCGCCTCGCGGCGCCCGTCGCCGGGGTCGCAGAACTCGCCGCCGACGAACAGCCCGTACGCGTCGCGCAGGCGGACGTGGTCGGTCGCCTCCGGCGCCGGCGCGTAGTCCCAGACGATGCTCGTGCGGACGGCCATGTCACTCCCGGGAGAAGTCCTCCGCGCGCCCGTAGCGCCCGGTCTGCGTCCTCTCGTACTGCATCAGCAGGTCGTTGAGCAGCGACGAGGCGCCGATCCGGACCAGCTCCGGCGTCAGCCACTCGTCGCCCAGCGTCTCCTTGACGAGCACCAGCCGGTGCAGCGCCGCCTTGCTCGTCGACACGCCGCCGGCCGCCTTGAAGCCGACCTGCCTTCCGGTGCGGTGGGCGTGGTCGCGGATCGCCTCGAGCATCACCAGGCAGACGCCCGGCGTGGCGCCCGCGCCGGCCTTGCCGGTCGAGGTCTTGACGAAGTCCGCGCCGGCCGCCATCGCCAGCATCGACGCGTGGCGGACGTGGTCGTAGGAGCCCAGCTCGGAGGTCTCGAGGATCACCTTCAGGCGCGCGTCGCCGCAGGCCTCGCGCACGCGCACGATCTCCTCCTGCACGCGCGCGTCGTCGCCGGCCAGGAACGCCTCGCGCGAGATCACCATGTCGATCTCGTCGGCACCGGCGGCGACCGCGTCCTGCGTGTCGCGCAGCTTGGCCTCCAGCGAGACCTGCCCGGCCGGGAAGCCGGTCGCCACCGAGGCCGTGTGGACGCCGGTGCCGCGCAGCGCCTCGGCGGCGACGCCGGCCAGCGACGGGTAGACGCAGACGGCGGCGCACGACGGCACCTCGGGCAGGTCGGGGGCGGGGCAGACCGCCTTGGCCGCGAGCTGGCGCACCTTGCCGGGCGTGTCGGCGCCCTCGAGCGTCGTCAGGTCGAGCATCGAGACCGCCAGGCGGATGCCCTGCTGCTTGGCGGTCGTCTTGATCGAGCGCCGGCCCAGCGTGGCGGCGCGCTCCTCGATCCCGACGCGGTCGACGTGGGGTAGCCGGCGGACCACAGCCGCAGTATGACCCCACGGGGAGGGCGCCGCAGCCGTCCGCGCGAGGGACCTCCATGGCATCCTGCGCGGGCGATGCGGCGCGTGTGCGTGTTCTGCGGATCCAGCTCCGGCGCGCGGCCCGAGTACGCGGCCGCGGCCGAGGCGCTGGGGACGATGCTGGCCGACCGGGGCATCGGCCTCGTCTACGGCGGCGCCAGCGTCGGCCTGATGGGCACGCTCGCCGACGCCGCGCTGGCGGCCGGCGGCGAGGTCCACGGCGTGATCCCGCGCGGGCTGTTCCCCAACGAGATCCCGCACGGCGGGCTGACGGCCCAGCACGTCGTCGGCTCGATGCACGAGCGCAAGGCGCTGATGGCCGAGCTGTCGGACGGCTTCATCGCCCTGCCGGGCGGGTCGGGCACGCTCGAGGAGCTGTTCGAGGTCTTCACCTGGCTCCAGCTCGGCATCCACGGCAAGGGCTCGGTGCTGCTCGACGTAGCCGGCTACTGGGACCCGCTCGAGGAGCTCCTCGACCGCGCCGTGCAGGAGCGCTTCCTGCGCGCCGAGCACCGCGCGATGCTCCCCAGCGTGGAGACCCCCGAGGACGCGCTCGCCACGCTCGAGGCGTTCGAGCCGCCGCGGCTGGGCAAGTGGATCGACCGGCCCAGGCCGTGAGGCCCCATCAGGGCCCCCCCGCAACCACGCCCGACCCGCCGGCGCGAGGGCAGGGGGCGCCCCCCCGAGGCCGGCGCGCGTTCGTCGTCGTCCTCGACGCCTGCGGCGTCGGCGCGCTGCCGGACGCGGCGGACTACGGCGACGCGGGCGCGGACACGCTCGCCAGCGTCGCGCGGCTGTCGGGCGGCCTCGACCTGCCGGTGCTCGGCTGGCTCGGGCTCGGCAACGTCGAGCCAATCGAGGGCGTGGCGCCCGTCGCCGCGCCGGTCGTCCACGGCCGGCTGCATCCGCTCGGGCCGGGCAAGGAGTCCGTCACCGGCCATTGGGAGCTGATGGGCGTCGTCCCGTCGCGGCCGCTGCCGACCTACCCGGATGGCTTCCCGGCCGGCGTCGTCGCCGCGCTCGAGCAGGCGACCGGGCGGCGCTTCTGCTGCAACGCCCCCTACAGCGGCACCGAGGTGCTCGACGCCTTCGGCGAGCGCCACCTGGAGACCGGCGAGCTGATCCTCTACACGTCGGCCGACAGCGTGCTGCAGGTCGCCGCGCACGTCGACGTGCTCGACGAGCCCGGCCTCTACGCCGTCTGCCGGGCCGCGCGCGAGCGCGTCATGGTCGGCGAGCACGCCGTCGGCCGCGTGATCGCGCGGCCGTTCGAGGGGACGCCCGGCGCGTTCGTGCGCCGCCCCGGCCGGCGCGACTTCTCGCTGCGCCCGCCGAGCCGCTCGTACCTGGAGGAGCTGCGCGACGCGGGCGTGCCGGTCCACTCGGTCGGCAAGGTCTGGGACCTGTTCGCCGGGGTCGGCATCGACGAGGCGCATGAGGCGCACGACAACCCCGAGGCGATCGCGGCGATCACGGAGCTGCTGCGCACGCTCGACGCGGGCCTCGTCTTCGCCAACCTCGTCGACACCGACCAGGTCTACGGCCACCGCCACGACGTCGAGGGCTTCCGCGCGGCGCTGGGCGCGATCGACGACGCGGTCCGCAGGTGGCTCGAGCTGCTGCGCGAGGACGACCTGCTCGTGCTGACCGCCGACCACGGCGTCGACCCGGCGATGCCCCACACCGACCACACGCGCGAGCACGCGCCGCTGCTGGCCGTGTTCCCCGGCCAGGACGGCGCCCATCACGACGGCCCGCTCGCCGACGTCGGCGCCAGCGCGCTGCGCTGGCTGACGGGCCGCGACGCGCCGGGCCTGCCGGGGACGGCGTTCGTCTAGCGCGGCGGGCTGCGAAAGGTCCGCATGAGGTGCGCTTCGCCGCCCGCGGCTGGGCCGCGACTCACCCCGCCGGGACGAAGCGGTCGGTCGCGTAGCGCGAGGCGGCGATCGGACGGCGGATCAGCCCGTTGGCGACCAGCCAGCGCGACAGCGCCCGCACGCGCGAGGCGCGCAGCACGCCGAAGCGCGGCGCGTCGCCCCGGAACAGCGGCAGGTAGGCGCGCAGCGACGCCTGCGTCAGCGTCCGGCCCAGCGCCCTGTCGTGCGCCAGCAGGTCGTCGAGCGAGCGCGCCGGATCGGCCAGCGTGTCGCGGTAGCCGTGGGCCGTCGCGGCGACGAACGCGCGCACGACGGCCGGCTCGTCGCGGATCCGCGCGCGCGTCGTGAACGCGACCAGGCCGGGGTAGGCGGGGCCGCCGTTCTCGTCGAGCTCGAAGATCGTGAGCGGGACGCCCTTGGCTCGCGCCTGCGTGCCGTCCGCGGGCCAGTAGCCGGTGAACGCGGCGACCTTGCGCGTCGCCAGCGCGAGCACGCCGTTGAAGCCGATCGTCACCGTCCTCACCTTGGCCGGGTCGCCGCCGGCGTGGCGCACGACGGTGCTCAGCACGGCCGCGTCGGACGGCACGCCGGTCACCCCGACGGTCCGGCCGGCGAGGTCCTTCGCGCTGCGCAGGCCCGGCGCGCTGCGCGCGATCACGCCGCCGAGCGGGCGCTGCGTGATCGCCAGGATCGCCTGCGCGTCGCCGCCCTTGTCGATCAGGCCGGCGACGTCGATCCCGTCGGCCAGGCCGAAGTCGGCCTTGCCCGCCGCGATCAGCTTCAGCGTGTCCGCGGTCGAGGTCGGCTCGATCACCTTCAGGTCGATGCCCGCCCGGCGGTAGTAGCCGGCGGCGATCGCCCGGTAGATGCCGGCGTGCACGGCGTTGGGCAGGTAGTCGAGCACGAGCGTCGCCCTGCGCGGCGCCGCGGCCCCGGCGCG
>DASZVK010000209.1:0-4201 GCA_035547175.1 Solirubrobacteraceae bacterium | reverse complement strand
GACGGTCCAGTCGAGCTCCTCGACCGACGCGTGCAGAGCCGCGCGGATCGACGGCAGCGCCGTCGGCACGACGAGGTTGTCGAGGGTGGCCATGAACAGCGCGACCGAGACGATCGCGAGGGTCCGGCGAGCGTGGCGGTTCATCGTGCGTCCTCTTCGTTGGTGAGTGAGCGCTTGCTCATCAGGTGGCGAAAAAAGGGGAGGGTCACCGGGGCGCGTCCATCGGCGAGCGCAGCGTCCGCGCCCAGGGCGCGTCGAGGTCGCCGGCGTCGAGCGCGGCGATCACGTTGCAGAGCATCCCGGTGGCGAAGAAGCCCGCGATCGTGAGGTCGTCGGCGCCGGAGCGCTCGCGGACCATCTCGACGATGCGGCCGAAGCCGGCGCGGCACACCCGCTGCAGCGCCGGGTCGGCGACGGCGGCGGCGTGGGCGTGGAGCTGGAGGACGACCACCTCGCGGTCGGCCTCGATCAGGTCCTTGTAGGCGTGGCCCATCGCCTCGAGCGGGTCCTCGCCGGCGACGCGGGCGCGCTCGGCGGCCGCGGACATCGCGGCGAGGATGCGCTCGTGGCAGCGCTCGGCGACGGCGACCGCGAGCTCGCTCTTGGTCGGGAACAGGCGGAACAGGTAGGCATGCGAGATCCCCGCCGCCTTGGCGACCGCGGACGTCGGCGTGTCGGCGAAGCCGCGCGCGGCGAAGACGTGCATCGCCGCCTCGATGACGGTCTCGCGCCGCTCCGGCGCGGTCGAGAGGGTGCGTGAGGGGGCCGCGGCCATGGTTTGTGAGTATGCACTCACTCACACCGGATGTCAAGGCCGCCGCGGCGCCCTCGGCGGCCGAGCGACGGGCTACTCCCAGCGGATCGGCTCGTCGTCGCGCAGCCGCGTCGGCAGCGGCAGCGGCTCGACGCGCGCGGTCGGGTCCTCGCCCGCGGTCGGCTCGGCGCGGTCGATCTGGCGCATGCGGTAGCCCGCCCACGCCAGGCCGCCGGCCGCCAGGAAGGCGACGAAGAACCCCCACTGGATGCCGACGGTGCTGCCGTCGCCCTGCACGTGCGGGCGCGAGAACACCCGCACGACGAGCAGCAGCACGGCCCACAGGCCGGCGCCGAAGACGACCGTCCCGTCGCCGCCCGGCAGGTGGAACGCGCGCCGCTCGCCGCGGAAGAAGAGCATCGTCAGCACGCCCCCGGCGAGCAGCAGGATCGCCGCCTCGATGAACGAGAAGACGCCGAACGCGCTCAGCGAGTCCGACGCCAGGCGCTTGCCGACGACGACGTTCTTCTCGTACCAGGGCAGCAGCATCGACAGCAGCAGCGCCAGCGCCGCGGCGGCCGCGAGGCGCTGCTCGCCTGCCAGGGCCCTCCAAGCGCGCGCGACCCGGGAGAGCATGTCTCCCGATGCTACCCGGCGACCGCAACGGCTCCCGTCGCCGGCGCCGCGTTGCCCGCCGGGTCGGTGGCGGTCACCTCGACGGCGTAGGAGCCGCTGTGGCGCGGGCGCCAGCGCAGCGCGGTGCTCGTGCCGCTGGCGATCGTCGCCTTGCGGATCAGCTTGTAGTCGGCGGGGCCGGCGATCTTGACGCGCACCGTCGCCGGCTTGTCGACCCGGATCCGCAGGCTCGTCGCGCGTCCCCGGTGGGCGCGCCGGGAGACGACCTCGACCGTGGGCGGGGTCACGAGGTCGTCGCGCAGCTCGGCCGCGAAGTCGCAGAAGCGCTGGTCGCCGCCCCGGTCGCAGCGGCCCTGGACGAACTCCTCCAGCAGCCGGTGGTAGTGCAGCGACGAGTCCGCGCCGGGGATCGCGTAGCGCGACCACCCGCCCGTGTCGAACGACGGCAGCTCGGCCAGCGCCTCGGCGTCGCCCGCCGCCAGCAGCGCGTCGACCGCCGCGTCGGGCCCCGTCTGCGCGCGCAGGTCGGCGAGCCCGTTGAGCGACTGCACGAAGCCGTTGAGGATCTTGAGCTTCGGCGCGAACGAGTACTGCAGGTAGTGCGCGCCGGCCTTCGTCGCGACCCGCACGCCGACCGGCGGCGGCGTGCCGAAGATCGACAGCGCCCGGCGGGCGACGTCGAGGTAGCTCGGGTCGCCGAGCGCCTGCGCGCCGTGCGCGAGCGCCGACAGCGCCGTGCCCTGCGCGAGCCCGGAGACCCACGGCGGCCTGCCGCGGTCGAACGCGAACAGGTACTCCCAGGCGATCCCGTCGCCGCGCGGGGCGGCGAGCGAGATCGCCTCGTCGAGCAGCGCCTTGAGCTGTGGGTACTGCCGCTTGAGCTTGAGGCCGTTGGCCTTGCCGAACGTCCCCAGCCACTGGATCTGGAGCCCATGGCCCGGGTAGCGCTGCCAGACCAGCTCGTCGCCGTCGAAGCTCACGCGCGCGCCCGCGGCGACGATCGGCCGCGTCGGCCACCACTGCACGTTGCGCTCGAGCGTCAGCGTCACGGCGGGCAGCGTGCCGGCGTCGAGCGCGTCGCGCTCGGCCATCCCGTCGACGTCGGCGACGACGCCGCGCAGCGCGCTGCGGCGTGTGCCGCGCAGCTTGCGGGCGGCCTCGATCGCCGCGTCGTAGGCCGCGTCGAAGCGATCGTGCGCGGCCTGGTCGATCGCGCCCGCCGACAGCAGCTCGTCGACCGCGTCGCGGGTCGCCTGGGCGGCGCTCGCCGGGGCGGCGGCGAGCGCCAGGACGACGGCGGCGAGCGCCAGGACGGCTGATGCGGCTCGAGTGCCCATGCGCGGCCTCTCTCCTCGCAACACGCCCGGCGGCGGAAAGCAGCGGCGCCCGCCAGGACGGCTGCTACGGTTCGCCACCTCATGCGCCGCACCCTTCGTGCCGCGGTGGCGACGGCCCTCGCTCTCGTGTGCCTCGCCGCGCTCGTCGTCGGCGCCGGCGGCGTCGCGAGCGGCTCGAGCGGCCCCGCCCAGGGGGCGAGCGCGGCGCAGCTGCTGCGCCGGGCGTTCGCCTCCGGCCACGAGGTCCGCAGCGGCCGGATCGACCTGTCGCTGCGCGTCGGCGGCACGTCGGTGCGCGTCCGCGGCCCGTTCGAGGCGGGCTCGAAGGGCAGGCCGGCGCGCTTCGACATCTCGCTGTCGACCTCGGGCTCGGGCACGAGCCTCGACCTGGGCCTCGTCTCCGCCGGCGGGCGCGCCTATCTGCGCCTGAACGGCAAGGCCTACGACCTCGGCGACGCCTCGACGCTCACGTCGCAGGCCTCGCTGTCGATCGTGCCGTCGGACATCGACGCGCGGCCGTGGCTGAAGGGCCCCAGGATCGCCGGCAACGTGAAGGTCGGCGGGGTGCAGACGGTCCACGTCGCCTCGGGGGTCGACACCGGCAAGCTCCTCGCCGGCCTCGACGGCGCGCTCGACAAGGCCGGCGGCCTCGGCGCGGCCGTCTCCGGGCTCGACGCCGACGCGCGCCGCCAGGTGCGCAAGGCGGCGCGCAACGCCAGGGTCGACCTCTGGATCGGTCGCGGCGACGACGTCCTGCGCCGCCTGCGCCTGTCGGCGGGCGGCCTCTCGCTCGACGTGACCGTCTCGGGGGTGGGCGAGCCCCAGGACATCGCCGCGCCCGCCGGTGCGCGCCCGCTGAGCGACGCCGCCGGCGGGCTCGGTGCCCTGCTCCAGGGCCTGACGGGCGCCTCGGCGACCTGAGCGCGCCGCACGTGGCGTTGCGCAGCTTCCTGAGGACCAGCGAGGGATGGCCGTACCTGCTCGTCCCGTTCATCGCGGCGGCGATCGTGCTCGACCTCGCCGGCGCGCCGGCGATCCCCGTGTTCGTGACCTCGGCGCTCGGCGTCATCCCGACGGCCGCGCTGATGGGCCGCGCGACCGAGGAGCTGGCCGAGCGCTCCGGCCCCGGCATCGGCGGCCTGCTCAACGTCACCTTCGGCAACGCGCCCGAGCTGATCATCGCGATCTTCGCGCTCGCCGACGGCCTGCACGAGGTCGTCAAGGCGTCGCTGATCGGCTCGATCCTCGGCAACGTGCTCCTCGTCCTGGGCGCCTCGATGGTCGCCGGCGGATGGGGCCGCGACCGGCAGTTCTTCGACCGCACGGCGGCATCGGCGCAGGCGTCGATGCTGTTCCTCGCCGCCGTCGCGATGACGATGCCGGCGATCTACGAGCTGGTCGACGGCAGCGGGCTGCCGCCGCCGGGCGCCGAGCGCGTGCCCTACGGGCCGACGGTCGAGTGGCTGTCGTTCGC
>DASZVK010000208.1:0-1533 GCA_035547175.1 Solirubrobacteraceae bacterium | reverse complement strand
TGGCGCCGTGCGCCATCTTGCCGTGCGCGTCGAGCCGCAGCCGCAGCGCGCCCTTCTGCGCGACGCAGACCTCCCAGCCCTCGGGCTCGCACACGATCGCCGCGTCGACGCCCGCCGCCGTCTCGCCCGTGCAGAACCGCTTGGCGCCGAGCATCATCCCCTCCTCGTCGGCGAGCGCGGCGACGACGATGCGCCCCGGGAACGGGCCGGAGCGCTGGACGGCCGCGGCCGCGAAGAGCATCGCCGCGACGCCGGCCTTCATGTCGGCGGCGCCCCGCCCGTAGAGCCGGCCGTCGCGGATCTCGCCGCCGAACGGGTCGACGCTCCACAGCTCGCGCGCGCCCTCGGTGACGACGTCGGTGTGCCCCTCGAACAGCAGCGTCGGCCCGGGCTCGCCGCCGTCGAGGACGGCGACGACGTTCGGCCGGCCGGGCTCGACCTCCTCGACCGCCGGCTCCCAGCCGAACGCGCGCATCTGCCGCTCGACGAGCGCCGCCGCCGGCGCCTCGCTCCGTCCGCGCTCCGGGTCGTTGACGCTCTCGACGCGCACGAGCTCCTGCGCGAAGGCCACGAGCGCATCGCGGTCGATCGCCGTCACGACGCCGCCCCGTAGGTTGCGCCGGCCAGCTCCATCGCGCGCGCGACGCGGAGCAGCGTCGCGTCGTCGCCGCGACGCCCGACCAGCATCAGCCCGGCCGGCAGCCCGTCGACGGGGCCGATCGGGACGCTCAGCGCCGGGTGGCCGGTGTGGTTGAACGCGCACGTGTTCGAGATCAGCGCCGGGTCGAGCGCGAGCATGACCGCGTCGAACGGCGTCGCCTCGGCCGTCGGCAGCTCGGGCGCCGTGACGCACGTCGTCGGCAGCACGAGCACATCCGCCGTCTCGAGCACGGCGTCGTAGGCGCGGCGCAGCCGCACGGCGAGGTTCTGCGCCTTCGCATAGTAGGCGCCGCCGTACTCCTCCCACAGGTAGCCGCCCATCACCATCGCGTACTTGACGCTCGCGAACAGCTCGTCGGCCTGGAGGCGCACCCCGCGCGCCGCCGCCTCCGCCAGCGCGGCGTCGTAGAAGCCCTTGCCCGGCAGCCCGATGCCGCTGCCGCGCACCATGAACTCGGAGCCGCCTTGCAGCAGCACCGACGCGTGGACGTCCATCGCGTACAGGTGCTCCGGCACCGTGACCTCGCCGACGGAGGCGCCGAGCCCGCTCAGCCCCTGGGCGGCCACCCGCACCGCGGCGTCGACGGCGGGGTCGGAGAGGCCGTCGCGGGCGAAGCCCTCGCGCACGATGCCAACGCGCAGGCCGGCGAGCGAGCCGTCGCCGAGCAGCTCCGAGTAGCGCGGCGGCTCGACGTCGGCGCGCTGGCGCGGGTCGAGCCCGTCGTCGTAGCCGGCGACCGCCTCGAGGAGGCGCGCCACGTCCTCGACCCGTCGCCCCATCGGCCCGAGGTAGTCGACGCTGACGTCGATCGGAATGCAGCCGGTGTACGGGACGAGGCCGTACGTCGGCTTCAGCCCGAGGACGCCGCACAG
>DASZVK010000207.1:0-3195 GCA_035547175.1 Solirubrobacteraceae bacterium | reverse complement strand
GCCGTAGTTGGTCAGCGACCACGAGCCGGCCGCTCCTCCGGCGATCGTCTCGACGGCGCGTTCGACGTCGAGCCCGCTCTCGGCGGCGTAGAGCAAGGCCTCGCAGACGCCGACGATGCCGGCGGCGATCGCGATCTGGTTGACCATCTTCGTGTGCTGGCCGGCGCCCGGGCCGCCCTGCAGCGTCACCGCGCGGCCCATCGCCTGAAGCAGCGGCCGCGCCCGCTCGAACGCCTCCGGCTCGCCGCCGGCCATGATCGCCAGCGTCGCCTCGCGCGCGCCGACGTCCCCGCCGGAGACGGGCGCGTCGAGCGCCTGGACGCCGCGCGCGGCGGCCGCCGCGTGGATCTCGACCGCCAGCGACGGCTCGCTCGTCGTCGTGTCGACGAGCAGCGATCCCGGCGCCATCGCGTCGAGCAGCCCGGGGTGGGCGGGGTCCGATCCGAGCACGACCTCGCGCACGTCGGAGGGGTAGCCGAGCATCGTGAAGACCGCCTCGGCGCCGTCGCCGACGGCCGCCGGCGAGTCGGCCCACGTCGCGCCCCGCTCCAGCAGCGGCCGCGCCCGCTGCGCCGTGCGCGTCGTGACGGTCAGCTCGTGGCCGGCGTCCAGGAGGTGGCCGGCCATCGACAGGCCCATGATCCCCGTCCCCACCCAGCCGATGCGCATGGCCGCAGAGTGTTCCAGGTGGCGCCGTCGGCGGGCGGGGCACGGCCTCGCGCCGTCGATCCCACAGTCGACCCGGGCCGAGCCTGCGGTGGACTCGGCCCTATGCCCGGCGGTGAGGGCGACGCGCAGCGTGAGGGTCGCCCGATGGAGCATCGGGCGACCAAGCCGACACCCGGACTCGAACCGGGGACCCCTTCATTACGAGTGAAGTGCTCTACCAGCTGAGCTATGTCGGCGCGAGGAAGATCGTAGCGTCGGCTCAGCGCAGCAGGCGCACGGTGATCGGCAGCCCCAACTCCGCCCAGGCGCGATCGGCGGTGAGCACCTCCGCGGGCGTGCTCCGGACGGTCAGCGCCAGGCAGCAGCGGTCGCCGAGCGACAGCGCGCGCCCACCCGGGAGATCGCGCAGGGCCCCGGCGAGCTCGGCGTCCCGTTCGAGCAGCGGCTCGATGGTCACGCCGGCCGCGACGAGCAGCTCGCGCACGGATCGCGGGTCGATGCCGACGTCGACGAGCTTGCCGATCACCTCCGCGAGGTTGGCGGCACCAAGGGTGGCGGTCGGCAGCGCATCTGCAACGACGTCGGCCCCGGGCTCATCGTGGACCAGCGCCAGGACCGCCGACGCGTCGAGGACCGTCACTCGCCACGTGCCGCGGCGTGACGCCGCTCGGCGAGCAGCTCGTCCACCAGGGGGCGATCGCGCGCAACGTCGCGAGCAAGGCCGCGCAGTTCGGCGACCGCGTCTTCGGGACGATCGAGCACCAGCCGGCGACCGGCGATCTGCAGCCGCAGCCGGTCGCCGGGCCGGAGGCCGAGCTCCGCGCGCACGTCGGCGGGAATCACGACGCGACCCTGTTTTCCAAGCACGATCGTGGCACTCATATATATATCGTGCCACATTCCGTTGAGATGCGCCACAGTGATCGTGTGCCGAGACTCACCCCAGCAGCGCCTCGAACTGCCGGTAGTACTCGGGCGGGACGGTCTTCAGCTCGCGCACGGCGTCCTCGAGCGGGACGAGCTCGATCGCGGTGCCGCGCAGCGCCGGCATCATGCCCCAGCGGCCCGTCGCGGCGGCGTCGATCGCCGCCAGGCCGAAGCGCGTCGCGAGCACGCGGTCGAAGGCGGTCGGCGTGCCGCCGCGCTGGATGTGGCCGAGCACGGTCGCGCGCGTCTCGTAGCCGGTGCGCGCCTCGATCTCCCGCTCGAGCACCTGGCCGATGCCGCCGAGGCGGACGTGGCCGAACTCGTCCGTGCGGCCCTCCTCGACGACGGTCAAGGTCCCCTCCTTCGGCGTCGCCCCCTCGGAGGCGACGACGATCGAGAACAGGTAGCCGCTGTCGTGGCGCCGGCGCAGGCGCGCGCAGACCTCCTCGATGTCGAACGGCTGCTCGGGGATCAGGATCACGTCGGCGCCGCCGCTGACGCCCGCGTGCAGCGCGATCCAGCCGGCGTGGCGGCCCATGACCTCGCAGACGAGCACGCGGTTGTGCGACTCGGCGGTCGTGTGCAGGCGGTCGATCGCCTCGCTGGCGACGTGCAGCGCCGTGTCGAAGCCGAACGTCACGTCGGTCGCGCCGAGGTCGTTGTCGATCGTCTTCGGCACGCCGAGGATCGGCAGGCCGTGCTCGGAGTGGAGGCGGTTGGCGGCGCCGAGCGTGTCCTCGCCGCCGATCGCGATCAGGCCGTCGAGGCCCAGCTCCTCGAACGTGCGCGCCACCTCGGCGGGGCCGTCGTCGCGCTTGAAGACGTTGGTCCGCGAGGTGCGCAGGATCGTGCCGCCGCGCGGCAGGATGCCCCGCGTCGAGGCCAGGTCGAGCGCCATCGCGTCGCTCTCCAGCACGCCCTTCCAGCCGCCGCGGAAGCCGACCAGCTCGGCGCCGTGGGCCTTCATCCCCTTGCGGACGATCGCGCGGATCACCGCGTTGAGCCCGGGGCAGTCGCCTCCACCGGTCAGGACTCCGTATCGCATGGCTGGCATTGTCCCTCACCACGCGGCCCCGCGCGCGACGCCATCGTGACCCCGCCCGACTTCGACCTGCAGTCGCACTCGACCCGCTCCGACGGCGAGCTCGAGCCCGCCGCGGTCGTCGCCGCGGCCGCGGCGGCGGGCGTGCGGCTGCTGGCGCTGACCGACCACGACACGGTCGACGGCGTCGACGAGGCGCTCGCCGCGGCGGCCGCGCACGGGATCGAGCTGGCTCCGGCGGTCGAGGTCTCGACGATCGACGGCGAGCACGGCGACCTGCACGTGCTCGGCTACCGCATCGACCACCGCGAGGGGACGCTGCTGGCGGCGCTCGAGCGCTCGCGCGCGGCGCGCGACGGACGCGCGGCGCGGATGGCGGACGCGCTGCGGCGGGCGGGCCTCGAGGTCGACGAGACGGAGCTCGACGAGCGGCGCGCCACCGGCCTGTCGATCGGGCGCCCGCACCTGGCCGAGGCGGTCCTCGCCGAGCCCGCCAACGCCGCGCGGCTGGCGGCCGAGGGCCTCGCCGACGTCGGCGCCGTGATCGAGGCCTACCT
>DASZVK010000206.1:0-8181 GCA_035547175.1 Solirubrobacteraceae bacterium | reverse complement strand
GGCCGGCCGCGGGCGCGAGACGGGCCGCCGCGCGCGGGCGAGGCGCGCGATGCGCTCCTCGCCGAGATAGCGCCCGGCCAGCAGCGGCGCGAGCAGCGCCAGCGCCGGCAGCAGCGACAGCACCGCCTCGTCGGCGCCTCCGCTGGCGAGCACCACGGTGCCCAGCGCCGCCGCGAGGACGACGACGAGCGCCAGCCGGAGGTCGCGCACCGACATCGTCGCAAGCGTAGACGACCGCACCCGCGGGCGCGGTCGGCCGTCAGGCACGGACGCCCACGGGCGGGCGGTAGCGGTAGCCGAAGCCGCGCACCGTCTCGATCGGCGCCGAGTCCGGCGCCAGCGCCGGCTCGAGCTTGCGCCGCAGGTAGCCGACGTAGAGCTTGACCTGGTCGCCGCCGACGCCGGCGTCGTCGCCCCACACCAGCTCGAGGATCCGCTCGCGCGAGAGGACCTGGTCGGCGTGGCGGACGAACGACAGCAGCATCCGCATCTCCAGCGGCGTGAGCTGCACGGGCCGGCCGCGGACCGTCACCTCGGCGTTGGCGACGTCGATCGCGATCAGGCCGTCGTCGTAGGTCTCGCGCGTCGGCGGGCGCGCCGACGCCCCGCGGCGCAGCAGCGCCTGGCAGCGGGCGAGCAGCTCCTGGCGGCCGAACGGCTTGCGCACGTAGTCGTCGGCGCCGGCCTTCAGGCCGCGGACCGCCTCCAGCTCGCCGTCGCGGGCGGTCAGCATCAGCACCGGCACGTCGGTCATGTCGCGCACGCGCTCGAGCGTCGCCCAGCCGTCGAGCTCGGGCATCGCGATGTCGAGCACGATCAGCTCGGGACGGGCGTCGTAGAGCATCCTCAGCGCCTCGCGCCCGTCGCCGGCCTCGCTGACGGCCGCGCCCGCGCGCTCGAGCAGCTCCCGCAGGAGCCCGCGGATGTCCGGGTCGTCGTCGACGACGAGGATGCGCGCGCCGTTCATGCCGCGAATCGTATGCGCCCTCTCCGCAGGCGCGGCCGCGGTCAGCGGGCGGCCCGCCGGGCGCGTCCCTGCGCCTCGGCGGCCTCGCCGAGCAGCCGCACGACCTCGCCGACGTCGTCGGTCACCGCCAGCAGCTCGGCGTCCCGCGCGGCGATCGTGCCGCGCTGCACGAGCGTGTCCCGGATCCACCGCAGCGGGCCCTCCCAGAAGCCGGAGTCGAACAGCACGATCGGGAAGCGCTGGATCTTGTGCGTCTGGACGAGGACGAGCGCCTCGAACAGCTCGTCCAGCGTGCCGAAGCCCCCGGGCATGACGACGAAGCCGCTCGCGTAGCGGACGAAGATCAGCTTGCGCGTGAAGAAGTAGTGGAAGTCCAGCGAGATGTCGAGGTAGTCGTTGGGCTCCTGCTCGAACGGCAGCTCGATGTTCAGCCCGACCGAGAGCGCGCCGGCCTCGCGGGCGCCGCGGTTGGCCGCCTCCATCGCCCCCGGCCCGCCGCCGGTGATGATCGTCAGGCCGGCCTCGCCGAGCGCGCGGCCGACGGCGCGCGCGGCCTCGTAGTCGCGGCTGCCCGGCTGCACGCGCGCGGAGCCGAACACCGACACGCCGCGGCCCGCCTCGCTCATCACCGTGAACGCGCGCTCGAGCTCGTCGCGCATCCGCGCGACGCGCTCCTCGTCGCGCATCAGCGTCTCGACGAGCGACGTCTCGGCCCCGAGGATCTCCTCGTCGGACGTGCGCGGCGTGCGCGGGTCGGGCGTCATGCGCCCGACCTTAGTGCGCTACAGCCCCGCGGGATGGCGCACGACGTAGCCGCTCGACGAGCGCGCGGCCGTCTGCCAGCGCGAGCCGCCCGCGGAGCGGCCGCTAGTGTCGAAGCGCAGGCCGGCGACGACCAGGTAGGCGTGGTCGGCGCGCGTGTAGATCGTGACCCACTGGCCGGCGCCCGCCTGGCCGAACGTCTCGAACCCGGTCGAGTCGCGCGGCACGGTCAGCAGGCTCGCGCCGTGCAGCGCGTAGGAGATCGAGCCCGAGCAGTCGTAGCCGCTGTCGTCGAAGGACTGGTGCCCGCCGCCGTAGCGGTACGGCTTGGTCGCGATCTCGTTGCCGGCGGCGACGATCGCCTTGACCTGGTCGGGGGCGTCGGCGGGCGCCGTGGCGGTGCCGTCGGGGTTGAGCGTCGCGACGTCGCCGGCCGCGGGCGCCTGCGCGATCTTCGCCGGCGCGGGCAGGAGGTCGTCGAAGCCGCCGTTGTTGAGAACCTCGATCAGCTTGGTGTAGTCGTCGTGGTCGAGCCTGCCGTCGACGGGGCGGCCGGTGCGCTTCTCGAAGCTGCGCACCGCCTTGGCGGTCGCGCTGCCGAACTCCCCGTCGACGGTGACCTTGAGGCCGACGCGGCGCAGGAAGTCCTGCAGGATGCGGACGTCGTGGCCGCTCATGCCCTTGCGCACCGGCAGGCGGTCGCCGAGGTGCTTGGCGGTCCCGGCGCCCAGCGCGACCGTGTGCACGAGCTTGACCGACGGGTCGAACGCGGAGCCGCCGACGGACGACGTCGACGGCACGGCGGCGGCGGTCGACCCCCCGCTCGCGGCGGTGGCGGGACCGGCGGTGAGCGCGCCGCAGCAGACGGCTAGGGCGGCGCAGGCCAGACGGCTGGACTTCGACAACGGACTGCCTTCCTCTCGTCGCCTACGGGGTGAGCTGACGGGCTCGCGCAGAAAGGAGCAGCGCTACGTCGCACGGCGGCGACGATTCGCCCCGAGCCCGGAACCGCGTCCGGGCCATTTGGGTCCCCCGCTCTCCGGCGCCGGCGCGTCGGAGACTCGGCGTATTTGACGTCGCGAGACTCTACAGGTTCGCTGGACGGACCCGGCCGGGCGATCAGCCCGCCGACGCCGGCGCCGCGGCCGGGCGGGACTCCAGCGCGGACAGCGCCACGGCCAGGGCGATCTCCGCGCGCGGCCCCCGCGAGGAGCGCAGCACGCACTCCACCGGGGCGTGCGCGCCGCTGCCGCGCGGGCCCAGGCCGTCGATCGTCAGCGGCACAACGGCGGCCATGTGGCTCGCGTCGCTGGCGCCCCCGCGCGAGCCGGCGCGGATCGCGCGCCCGACCCGCCGCGCAGCCGCGTCGAGCACCGGCGCGGTCCGCGCGCGAGCGTCCATGCCCGGCCAGACGCGCACCATCTCGGCCTCGATGCGCACCTCGCCCGAGCGCTCGGGGACGGTCGCCAGCACGGTGTCGAAGCTGCGCGCGGAGTCGGCGCGCAGGTCGCAGGTCAGCGCCCCGTCGGCGGGGACGACGTTGAACGCCCCGCCCGCGCGCACGACCGTCGGCACGGCCGTCAGCCGCTGCGGCCCGTCGGGGTCGTGCAGGGCGTGGACCGTGCGCGCGACCTCGGCGAGCGCGAGCAGCGCGTTGGCGCCGCGGTCGGGCGCCGAGCCGGCGTGCGCCGCGCGGCCCCGCGCGGTCACGCGCAGCGTGCCGGCCGCCTTGCGCCGCACGATCACCTCGTCGACGCCGTCGGAGAGGTCGAGCTGGCCGGCCTCGAAGCACAGGCAGGCGTCGTAGCCGGCGAAGCGCTCGCCGTGACGGAACGGCGCCGCGCGCCACTCCTCGTCGCAGACAAGCAGCAGCGCCGCCTCGGCGAAGCGCGACGGCTCGGCGGCCAGCGCCCGCAGCACGCCGAGCGCGAGCACGACGCCGCCCTTCATGTCGATCGCGCCCGAGCCGTAGAGGCGGTCGCCGTCGGCACTCAGCGCGCGGTGGTCGTCGTGGCCGACGACCGTGTCGACGTGGCCGAGCAGCACGACGCGGCCCTGCCCCGTCCCGGCGACGGTCGCGAGCAGGTCGTCGGCGTGGCCGCCCGAGGAGCAGGGCGGCCGCTGCACCGTCACGCCGGCCGGCAGCAGCGCGCGGGCGATCGCGATGGCCTCCTCGGCCCCGGCGACGTCGCCCGACGGCGAGGAGACCCCGACGAGCGCCTCCAGCTCGGCCTCCGCGCGACGCGCGATCTCCGCGGCGGCGTCGCGCACCCAGGGGTCCATCGGCCCAGGATGTCAGACCCTGGCGGCCCGGCGCGCGCGGATGGCCTCGACGAGGTCGGCGAGGATGCCCGCCAGCTCGCGCTCGATGTCCTCGTCGCCCAGCCCGTGCTCGGGGTGCAGCGTCTCGTGCACCTCCGGGACGGGCAGCTCGCGGTCGACGACGCGCGCTCCGGCCAGGCCGAGCGCGCGGCGCAGGTCGCCCTGCGCCCAGACGGCGCCGAACATGCCCGTGCTGGCGCCGATGACGGCGACCGGCAGATTGCGCAGCGCCGGGTCGGAGAACGGCCGCGACGCCCAGTCGACCGCGTTCTTCAGGCTGCCCGGCACGCTGCCGTTGTACTCGGGCGTGACGAACAGGGCCCCGTCGGCCTCGCGCAGCGCGTCGCGCCACGCCTCGACCGCCGGGATCTCGAGGTCCTCGTCGTCCTCGTCGAAGTGCGGCAGCGACTTGATCGCCTGCGGGTCGAGCTCCACCAGCTCCACGTCGGGCGGCAGCAGCCTCGCCGCCGCCCGCAGGAGTCGCCGGTTGTGGGAGTCGCGCCGCAGCGAGCCTGCGATTCCCAGGATCCGCATGGCTACGCCTTCGTCAGCTCGAGCTCGACGTGGAGCTTGACCTCGTCGGCGAGCACGGTGCCGCCCTTGGGCAGCGGCGCGTTCCAGTCGAGGCCGAACTTGTGGCGGTCGACGACGGTCTCGAGGTCGATGCCGAGGCGCTCGGAGTCGCCGAGGCCGACGACCGGGTCGGTGATCGTCCCCTTGGCCTGGACCGGGTGGGTGTTGCCCTTGACGGTCAGCTCGCCGTCGACGTAGAGGTCGTCGCCGTCGCGGCGGACCGCGGTCGACTCGAAGGTGATCTGGGGGTGGCGCTCGAGGTCGAAGAAGTCCGGCGAGCGCATGTGGCCGGCGAGCTTCTCGTCCTTGACGACGAGCGAGTCGACCTCGACCGTGCCGCTCAGCCTGGCGCCCGACTCGTCGGAGACGAGCGTGACGTCGAACTCGTCGAAGCGGCCGCGGAACGTCGCGACGACCATGTGCTTGACCGAGAAGCTCGCCGACGAGTGGATCGGGTCGAGCCTCCAGGTGCCGACGGGGACCGCCGCCGTGGTATCGATGCTCATGTGTACGTCCTTTCGGAGGGAGATCGTTTGCCGGACCATGGTCCGTTTCCTGCTACAGTAGCACAAGCGGACCATGGTCCGCACATGTCATGACCACGCCCCCCCTCTCTCCTACCCCGATCGCGCTGCCGGTCGCCGGAAGCGCGCCGCAGACGCGCGCCGACGCCATGCGCAACCGCGAGCGGATCCTCGAGGCGGCGTCGCGCCTGTTCGACGAGCGCGGCGTCGACTGCGTCTCGATGGACGCGATCGCCGAGGAGGCGGGCGTCGGCAAGGGCACCCTGTTCCGCCGCTTCGGCGACCGCTCGGCGCTGCTGTGGGCGGTGCTCCAGGAGTCCGAGACCGCCTTCCAGGAGGGCTTCATCCGCGGGCCGGCGCCGCTCGGCCCCGGCGCTCGGGCCGACGAGCGGCTGATCGCCTTCGGCGAGGGCCTGCTCGACCACGTCGAGCGCAACGGCGAGCTGCTGCTGGCGGCCCTCACCGGCGTCCCGGGGCTGCGCTTCCGCACGCCGGTCTACGGCGCCTACCTCGCCCACGTGCTGTCGCTGCTGCGCGAGGCAAGGCCGGCCGTCGACCTCGAGTACGCGGCCGACGCGCTGCTGGCGACGCTCAGCGTCGAGCTCGTCATGCACCAGCGCCACGCGCGCGGGATCGACCTCGAGACGCTCAAGGCCGGCTGGCGCGGGCTCGTCCGCGCGCTGCTGCGCGCCTAGCCACGCCGGGCCTGGCGCCGCGCGCCGCGCGCCGCGCGCTCACGGGGGTGGCCGACGTTGAGCACAACTGTCGGGCCGAACGTCGGCCACCTCCCGGAGGATCGGGCGCCGGGGCGCCGCGGGCGCGAGGGGTAGCGTGCGGCGTATGCGGCTCGCGCCCCAACGCCCCAACGTCGAGCTGCGCGAGCACGCCGAGCGGGGCCGGATCGTCGTCCTCTCGTTCCCCTACGACGAGCGCCTCGTCGCCGCCGTGCGCGGCATCCCGGGACGGCGCTTCGACTGGGACGAGCGCGAATGGTGGGCGCCCGCCGACGACTGGGCCGGGACGCACGTCGCCGACGTCCTCGCGCGCTTCCCCGAGCTGATCGCCGACGAGCGCGCGGCGGCCTGGCTCGACGGCCTCGACGGCCGCTGGATCGGCCGCGTCGACGTCGCCCGCCACGACGGCCGCGGCCACTTCGTGCTGCGCACGCGCGCCGGCACGATCCCGGAGGCGCTCGCCCCCCTCGGTGAGCAAGACGACGACGGCCTGCTCGTGCCCATGACCGCCGATGTCGCGGAGATCCTGCGCGACCAGCCCAGCGCCCGCTTCGAAGCCGCCGCGGCACGCTGCGTCGCGGTGCTCGAGCTCGGGCGCGACCCCGCGCCGGCGCGGCTCGACCTCGCGCGCGGCGTCGACGGCGAGGCGCTGCGGCTCGAGGTGCTCTGGGACCACGACGCCGGGGAGGCGTTCGACCGCCTGCCCGGCGCGAGCGCGCGGCGGATGGCGCTCGACCCGTGGGCGGTCGAGGCGCTCGACGCCTTCCTGGCGCTGCACAGGGTCGAGCTGACCGCGGCGGCGCGCCCGGCGCTCGAGCGCCTGCGCGCCGAGCACGACGACGCCGCCGGGGCGGTGCGCGCCTCGCGGGCGACGAGCGCCGAGCCGATCGAGGGGCTGGCGCTCGGCGGCACGCTCGAGCCGTTCCAGTGGGCCGGCGTGCGCTACGCGCTGCGGGCCCGGCGCGCGTTCCTGGCCGACGAGCAGGGCCTCGGCAAGACCGTCCAGGCGCTCGCCGCGCTGGAGGCCGACGGCGCCTTCCCCGCCGTCGTCGTCTGCCCGGCGTCGCTGAAGCTCAACTGGGAGCGCGAGACGCGCCGCTGGCTGGCGCACCGCAGCGTGACCGTCGTCGAGGGGCGCGCCGCCGTGCCGCGCCCGGGCGACGTGACGATCCTCAACTACGAGGTCGTCGCCGCCCACCGCGACGCGCTCGCGCGCCGCGGCCTGCGCGCGCTGGTCGTCGACGAGTCGCACTACGTCAAGAACCCGCGCGCGAAGCGCACGCAGGCGGTGCGCCGGCTGGCCGGCGCGGTCGCGCCCGACGGGCTGCGCCTGGCGCTGACCGGCACGCCGGTGCTCAACCACGCCGAGGAGCTCGTCGCCCAGCTGCGCGTCATCGGCCGCGTCGAGGAGTTCGGCTCGGGCGCCGCCTTCGCGCGCTGGCTCTCACACGGCGACCGCTCCGAGGAGCGCCTGCACTGGCACCTGCGGCGGCGCTGCTTCGTGCGGCGGCTGAAGTCCGAGGTCCTCCCCCAGCTCCCCGCCAAGCGCCAGGTCGTCGTGCCGGTCGCGCTCGACAACGAGCGCGAGTACCGGCTCGCCGAGGAGGACGTGATCGCCTGGCTGCGCTCGCAGCCGCTCGACCTCGCCGAGCTCGACGCGAAGGTCGCCGCCGCGCTGCGCGCCGAGCGCCTCGCCCAGCTCGGGGCGCTCCAGCGCCTGGCCGCGCGCGGCAAGCTGCACGCGGCGCTGGCCTGGGTGCACGACTTCCTCGCCAGCGGCGAGCCGCTCGTCGTCTTCGCGCGCCACCGCGAGGTCCAGGAGGCGGTCGTCGAGCGCTTCCCCGGCGCGCTGCACCTGCTCGGCGCCGACGACGTCCGCGCGCGCGAGCGGGCGGTGCGCGCCTTCCAGCGGCCCGACGGCCCGCAGCTGATCGTCTGCGCGACGCGCGTCGCGGGCCAGGGGATCACGCTGACGCGCGCGTCGAACGTCTGCTTCCTGGAGCTCGAGTGGACGCCCGCGATGCACGACCAGGCCGAGGACCGCTGCCACCGGATCGGCCAGCGCGACGCGGTCACGGCGTGGTACCTGCTGGCCGCGGCGACGATCGACGAGACGATGGCGCGCCTGATCCAGCGCAAGCGCGTCCACGTCACGGCCGTCACCGAGGGCCGCCGCGTCGACGGCGACTCGCTGGCCGACGAGGTCGTCCGCGAGCTGCGCGACGGGCGTCCGTTCCGCCACCTCCGGGCCGTGGTCTGAAGTCCCGGGAGGTCCGGCCGGTATCGTCCCTCGGCCCCC
>DASZVK010000205.1:0-1876 GCA_035547175.1 Solirubrobacteraceae bacterium | reverse complement strand
AGCCGCGCACCGGCGCCGTGGGCGACCGTGCGCGGCGGGATCGACGCCGGCGCGGCCGGCGCCGCGTAGGCGGCGCGGATCGCGGCGATCGCCTCGCCGACGTCGAGGGCCTCGCCGGCCGCCTGCGCGGAGACGAACACGGCGGGCTGCACGGCGACGGCCATCGCCGGCCCGCTCAGGCGGCCTGCTCGACCTCGGGCACGGCGACGCCGAGGCCGGCGGCGGCCTCGCTCAGCTCCGCCCACGTCTTCGGCGCCAGCGGGATGCCGTCGCGCTCGCGCTGCTCCTGTGTGCGCGCGCCGCGCTCGCCCGGGTAGAGGACCTCGGCGCCCTCGACGGCGGGCAGGCGCTTGATCGCGTCGATCGTCTCGTCGACGCCGCCGGCGTACTCGCCGGGGTCGAGGAACGCCGCCACGTCGACGGCGACCACGATCGCGTTCTGGCGGTGGCGGCGCCCCTCGGGCGCGCCGCCGTGATAGGCGGGCACGATCGGGTTGCCGGCGAGGCCGCTGGCGAGCAGCTCGAAGGCCAGCGACATGCCCGAGCCCTTGGCGCCGCCGAGCGGCAGCGGCACCTTCGCCAGCGACGGGTCGGTCGTCGGCTCGCCCTCGGCGGTCGTCGCCATGCCGGGCGGCAGCTGCTCGCCGCGCAGGCGGTACTGGGCGATCTTGCCCAGCGCGATGCCCGCCGTCGCCATGTCGAGCACGAGGTCGGCGTGGCGCGTGGCCGGGATCGCGATCGACAGCGGGCTCGTCGCCACGGCGGCGCCGCGCGCGCCCTCGTAGCCCATGTTCGGCATGCCCGCGACGATGCCGATGCCGACCATCCCCTCCGCGGCGGCGAGGCTCGTGAAGTAGCCGATCGCGCCGGCGAGCGTCGTCGCGCGCACGACGGCCCACGCCACGCCGGTCTCGCGCGCGGTCTCGATCGCGGCGCGCATCGCCTCGGTCAGCGCCAGCGGGCCGGGGGCGCGATCGGCGTCGACGAGCAGCGCCGCCGGGCGCACGCGGCGCACGTCGATGCTCGGCGCCGGGTTGGCCTCGCCGGAGGCGAACAGCTCCAGGTAGCGCGGCACGCGCGAGACGCCGTGCGAGTCGACGCCGCGCAGGTTGGCCCACACGAACGGCTCCGCGGTCGCGGCCGCGTGCTCGGGCGACATCCCGGCGGCGGCGAAGATGCCGGTGACGAGCGCGCGCAGGTCGCCGGCGCCGACGTGGACTCGGGGCTTGGGGGCCATCAGGGCTCCTTCGTCGTGGTGGGGGTCATCGCGCCAGGGAGACGTTCAGCACGGCGGTCGTCCCGCCCGCGACGGCGGCGACGGCGGCGTCGAGCGCGCCGCGCAGCTCGCCGGGCTCGGCCACCTCGGCGCCGTGGAAGCCGAACGGCGCCGCCAGCTCCGACAGCGGGGGCTGGCCGGAGAGGTCGACGCCGTCGAAGTCGTCGCCCGCGACCGCGGCCCCGTCGGGGTAGAAGCGCAGGTGGTTGAGCTTCATCGACAGGTACTGGCTGTTGTTGAACACGACCACCAGCAGCGGCAGGCCGAGGTCGCGCGAGGCCATCAGCGCCTGGACCATCGGGTTGTAGAGGAACGTGCCGTCGCCGAGCGCGAGCACGACCATCCGCTCGCCGAGCGCGAGCTTGGCGCCGAGCGCGACGCCGCTGCCCTGCCCGAGCCCGCCCTGCACGTACATCCAGCGCCCGGCCTGCGACGCGCGCAGGTGGCGCGCGACGAAGCGGCTGTGGGTGATCGTCTCGTCGACGACGACGGCGTCGGCGGGCAGCGCCTCGCGCAGCGCCGCGACGAGCCGCGCGGCGGTGATGCGCTCGGCCCGCGCGGCCTCCGCCTCGTCGGCGGCGACGGCCTCGGCCTCGCGCG
>DASZVK010000204.1:0-2305 GCA_035547175.1 Solirubrobacteraceae bacterium | reverse complement strand
GGCGCCCGCTCGACGGCGGGCGCAACTGGTTCGGCGACAACAAGACCTGGCGCGGCGCGATCGTGCTGGTCGCCGGCGTGACGCTGGCGGCGCTGGCGCTGTCGCCGTGGGACGCCTGGTGGGAGGCGCTGCCCGCCGGCGTCCGCGACGCCGGGCCGCTGCCCTACGGGCTGCTGCTCGGCGCCGGGATCGTGCTCGGCGAGCTGCCCAACTCGTTCCTCAAGCGCCGCCTCGGCGTGGCGCCGGGCGCGCAGCGCCGCGGCCCCGTCGGCCTGGCGCTGACCGCGCTCGACCAGGGGGACCTCGTGCTCGGCGCCTGGGTCTGCCTGCTGCCGATCTGGACGATGGCGGTCTGGCAGGCGGCGGTCGCGTTCGCCGTGATCTCGGCGCTGCACCTCGTCGTCAACGTCGTCGGCTACGCGATCGGCGCGCGCCGGGCCGCGATCTAGGCGGCTCGGCGCCGGAGCATCCGCGCGTCCGTCCAGCCGCCGGCGCCCGGCGGCAGGGCGCGCGCGCCGAGGACGGTGACGCCGGCGAAGCCGCGCGGGCCCGAGCACTCGAGCCGGACGCTGTCGCCGGCGTGCAGGTAGTCGAACGCGGTGCCGTCGGGCGACCAGCGCAGGTAGACGTCCTGCGCGACGCGGCGGCGGCGCCAGCGGGCGGGGCCGACCGAGCGCGATCCGCAGGTGGTGTGCGGCCCGTGCTTGGACGGCATCGCCCCGGGCTCGAAGTCGAAGCCGGCCGGGCCGCGGCAGGGTCGTCCCGGGGGACTCGGCGTCGGCTCGGCGTCGGCGAGCGGGATCCAGCCCGATCCGCCGTGCCGGCGGGCATAGACCCAGATCCACTCGCGGCCGTCGTCGCCGGCGCGCGACGGGCGGTCGGGTGGCAGGTCGTCGTGGTCGGGGTTGCGCGCGGTCTGGCGCCCCAGCCCCTGCCCGGCCTCGAGCGAGACGACGATCGGGTAGGCCGGCCCGGTGCCGGTCCGGATCGACGTCGGCGCGACCGTGCGGTACGGGCGGTAGCCGATGTTGACCTCGTCGCCGCGGAAGCACCCGTCGATGCCGAAGCAGGGCACGCACCGGACCATACGCCTCGGTGCGCGCCCGCCTCGCGGGTCAGGCGGCGAGCTCGGCCGCGGCGCGCGCGATCGGCTCCTCGCGGCCGCGCGCCGCCTCGGCCTCCGCGCCGGCGCGGCGCGTGTCGGGCACCAGCAGCGCGATCAGCGCTCCCGCGGCGAGCACGGCCGCGCCGACCGGCACCGCCGCCCGCAGCCCGTCGACGAACTCGAGTGGCGTGCGGAACGAGCCGTTGGCGGCGAACACGGAGCTGAGCACGGAGATCCCGAGCACGCCGCCGACCTCGCGGATCGCGTTCATCGCGCCCGACGCCCGGCCGGCCAGCGCCGCGGGGACGGAGCCGAGCACCGCGTTGGCGGACGGCGCGAAGACCAGCGCCATCCCGACGCCGCCCATGATCAGCGGCACGACGACCGACCCGTAGGACTGCGCCGGCGACGCGTCGCGCGAGAGCCAGAAGATGCCGCCGGCCTGCAGCGCCAGCCCGGCCGCCATCAGCGGCCGCGCGCCGATCCGGTCGCTGAGGACGCCCGCCACGGGCGCGACGAAGATCGGCATCGCCGTCCACGGCAGCGTCATCAGGCCGGCCTCGAGCGGTCCGTGGCCCTGGGCGACCTGGAAGTACTGGGCGAGCAGGAAGACCGAGCCGAAGGCGCCGAAGAACATCGCCAGCGAGACGCCGTTGGTCGCGCTGAAGCCGCGCGATGCGAACAGGCGCATCGGCAGCATCGGCTCGGCCGCGCGCCGCTCCCAGGCGACGAACGCGCCGAGCACGACGAGGCCGGCGAGCACCGAGGCGAGCACGGTCGCCGAGCCCCAGCCCAGCGCCGTGCTGCGCACGATGCCGAACGTGATCCCCAGCAGGCCGAGGCCCGCCAGCGCGAGGCCGGGCAGGTCGAGCGCGCCGTCGGGCCCGTGCGACTCGCGCAGGCCGCGCAGCGCGAGCGGGACGAGGGCGACGCCGATCGGCACGTTGAGCCAGAAGATCCACTGCCACGAGCCGCCCTCGACGACGGCGCCGCCGACGAGCGGGCCGAGCGCGACGCCGAGCCCGGCGACGCCCGACCACATGCCCAGCGCGAGCCCGCGGCGGTCGCCCGGGACCGCGTCGTCGAGGATCGTCAGGCTGAGCGGCATCAGCGCTGCGCCGCCGGCGCCCTGCACGGCGCGCGCCGCGATCAGCGCGCCGACGCTCGGCGCGAGCGCGGCCGCCGCGCTGGCGACCGTGA
>DASZVK010000203.1:0-6906 GCA_035547175.1 Solirubrobacteraceae bacterium | reverse complement strand
CGGCGGGTCGGGCTGGGCGCCGACGACCGTGCCCGGCGTGCTCGACGCGAGCCTGGGCGCGAGCGCCTTCCGCGGCACGGTCGGGTGGTACCGGGTGACGTTCGAGGGCCCGCGCGCCCCCGCGGGGTTCCGCTGGGCGCTGCGCTTCGACGACGTCCGCCGCGTGGCGACCGCGTGGCTGAACGGGCGCCGGATCGGCACGCACGACATGCCCTACGCCCCGTTCGAGCTGCCCGCGACGGGCCTGCGCCCCGGCCGGCCGAACACGCTCGTCGTGCGCGTCGACGGCCGCAAGGGCGCTGAGCCGCGCGAGGGCTGGTGGAACTGGGGCGGCATCACGGGGCCGGTCGCGCTCGTGCCCGAGGGGCGCGTCGCGCTCTCCGACCCGGGCCTGCTGTACCTCGGCGGCGGGCGCGAGCGCTTCGACGGCTGGGTGAGCAATCGCTCCTCGCGGGCGACCAGCGCCGCGGTCGAGGTCACGCTGCGCGCGCCGGACGGGACGCCGACGAGCGTGCGCCGCGGGCTCGGCGCGCTCGCGCCCGGCGAGCGCCGGCGGGTGCGCTTCGACTTCGCCGTGCGCCGGCCCGACCTCTGGCAGCCGCGGCGCCCGCGCCTCTACGACGCGACCGTGGAGGCGCTCGCGGGCGACGCCGTCGGCGACGTCCGGCGGATGCGCGTCGGGCTGCGCACGGTCACGGTGCGCGACGGCCTGCTGTACGTCAACGGCCGTCGCGTCGACCTGCGCGGCGCCTCGGTGATCCCCGACGTGCCGGGGCGCGGGCCGGCGCTGCGCGACTCCGACGTGGCCGCGATCGTCGGGCGGCTGCAGGCGCTGCACGCGAACGTCACGCGCTCGCACCTCCTGCTCGACCAGCGGCTGCTGTCGGCGCTCGACGCGGCGGGGATCATGGTCTGGCAGCAGGCGCCCGTCTACCACCGCGACCGCCTGCTGGAGACGCCCGCGCAGCGCGCCGCGGCGCTCGCCGAGGTGCGCGCGACGGTGCTCGGCTCGCGCGACCACCCGTCGGTGATCACGCACTCGGTCGCCAACGAGCTGTCGGTCGTGCCCGACCGGACGCCGGGCACGCGCGCGTTCCTCGACGCGGCGCGCGAGCGGACGGCCGACCTCGACCCGAGCGTGCCGCCGTCGGTCGACCTGCTCAGCTATCCCGGCTACCCGCGCCAGGCGACCTACGCGAGGTTCCCGCTGCTGGGGATCAACGCGTACTTCGGCTGGTACGCCGGCAAGCGGGGCCACTCGACCGCCAGGCTCGCCGACCTTGGGCCCTACCTGGAGCGGATGCGACGCATCTACCCGTCCGCGCTCGTGCTGACCGAGTTCGGCGCCGAGGCGACCGAGCGCGGGCCCGCGAGCGAGAAGCAGACCTACGCCTTCCAGGCCGGCTACGTGCGCCGCGTGCTCGACGTCGTCGGCTCCGAGCCGTTCATGTCCGGCGCGATCTACTGGACGCTGCAGGAGTACGCGGTCAAGCCCGACTGGGACGGCGGCGCGGCGGCGGCCGCCGGCTGGCCGCTGGACTCGATCCACCACAAGGGCCTGATCGCCTACGCCGACGGCCTGCACAAGCCGGCCTGGGCGGTCGCCGCCGCGATGTTCGCCGGCACGCCGCTGTACCCGCGGACCTCGCCACCCGCCGGCGATCACGCCGGCCGGCTCGCCCGCGGCCTGCCGATCGCCGTGCCCGCGGCGATCGTCGCGCTGCTGCTGGCGTCGCTGTGGGCGACGGCCGGGATCTGGCGCCTGACCCGGCCTACGGCGTGAACTTGACCGTGATCACGTCGCCGTCGGCCATCACGTAGTCGCGGCCCTCGAGGCGCAGCGTGCCGCGCTCGCGGGCGCCCGCGTAGCCGCCGGCCTCGACGAGCGCGTCCCACGCGATCACCTCGGCGCGGACGAAGCCGCGCTGGATGTCGCCGTGGATCTCGCCGGCCGCGTGCCAGGCGGTCAGCCCGCGCCGCAGGTGCCAGGACTGGGCGATCACGTCGCCGACCGTGAAGAAGGCGATCAGGTCCAGCAGCGAGAAGGCGCCGGAGACGACGCGGCGCAGGCCCGACTCGGCGACGCCCAGCTCGGCGCGCATGGCGGCGGCCTCCTCGTCGTCGAGCTCGGCCAGCTCGGCCTCCAGGCGCGACGAGACGGCGACCGCGAGCGCGCCCTCGGCGGCGGCGTGGCGGGCGATCGCCGCGGGCACCTCGTCGGGCGGGTCGGCGCCCTCGTCCACGTTGGCGACGAACAGCACCGGCTTGGCCGTCAGCGAGCCGAGGTCGCGGGCGGCGTTGGGCGCCGCCTCGGGCACGGGCACGCTGCGCACGGGACGGCCCGCCCTGAGCGCCTCGATCACCTCGGCCAGCCACGCCTCCTCGGCGATCGCCGTGCGGTCGCCGCCGCGCGCGTCGCGCACGACCTTGGCGTGGCGGCGCTCGGCCTGCTCGAGGTCGGCGTAGATCAGCTCGGTCTCGACGATCTCGATGTCCCTGACGGGATCGACGTCGCCCTCCGGGTGGACGACCGAGGAGTCGCCGTGGGCGCGCACGACGTGGACGATCGCGTCCGTCTCGCGGATGTTCGCGAGGAACCGGTTGCCCAGCCCCTCGCCCTCGGAGGCGCCGCGCACGAGACCGGCGATGTCGTGGAAGGCGATCGTGTCCCAGCGGATGTCGGTCGCGCCGGTGACGGCCGCGACCCGGGTCATGCGCTCGTCGACGACGGGCACGATCGCGACGTTGGGCTCGATCGTCGTGAACGGGTAGTTGGCCGCCTCGGCGCCGGCGCGCGTCAGCGCGTTGAAGAGCGAGGACTTGCCGGCGTTCGGCAGCCCGACGATGCCGACCTTCATCGCCACCGGCCGATCACCGTCCCCAGCAGCGCCCCGGCGAGCACGTCGCTCGGGTGGTGGACGCGCAGCGCCAGCCGCGAGGCGGCGAGCGCGAACGCGAGCGGGCGCAGGCGCAGGCCCAGGCGTCCGTAGGACTCGGCGCCGCAGAACGAGGTCGTCGCGTGCGCCGAGGGGAACGACAGGTCGCTCAGCGTCGGGGCGAGCGCGCCGGGCGGGCGCCGGCGGCGGACGACGACCTTGATCGCCTGGTTGACGCCGTAGGCGAGCGCGACCCGTCCCGCTGCCCCCAGCCACTGCGCCCGGCGGGGGGCGTCCGCCGCCGCACCGCCCAGCCCGATCGCCAGCCACACGGCGCCCATCTCGCCCAGCTTGGAGAAGCGGGCGATGGCGGGGACGAGGACGCCGTCGTCGGCCGGAGGCGCGGACATCGGCGGCCACGATAGGCGCTGCGGGGCGCCGCGCCCGCTCGTCAGCCGTGGCCCTGCTCCTCGAGCCCGACCACGACGTCGCGCGCCTCGTCGAGCAGCGCGCGCAGCCGCTCGTAGCGGTCGGCGCCGAGCGCGGCCCTCAGACGGCCCTCGAACTCCTGCTCGGCCGCGTTCCCGCGCGTGCGCGCGGCGTCGCCGGCCTCGGTGAGGTGCAGCGCCGCGCTGCGGCCGTCGGCGACGCGCCGCTCGATGTAGCCGAGCCGCTCGAGCCGCGCCGCGACCTGGCTGATCGCCTGCTGCGTCTTCGGCGAGCGCCGGGCGATCTCGGCGATCGTGACGCCGGGCTGCGCCGCGATCTGGTCGAGCAGGCCGATCGCCGGGTACGTCAGGGGGGTGCCCGCGAGATGGGCCTCGCCGAGCTGTCCCGTTCGCGCGGAGACCTCCCACAGGAGGTGGCCGAGCCGGTGGGCCCCTGGATGGTCGGGCGACGCGGTCACGCGGTCATCGTATCCGAGACAGTCAAGCCCTTGTTATAACAAGCCCTTGTGATAGCGTGCCCGCCATGACCGCCTCCGCCACCGCCAAGCGCTGGACCCTCGCCGCGGTCTGCCTCGGTACGTTCATGCTGCTGCTCGACGTGACGATCGTGGTCGTCGCGCTGCCCGACCTCCAGGCCGCGCTCGGGGCGGGCTTCGACGACGTCCAGTGGACGATCGACGCCTACGCGCTGTCGCTGGCCGCGCTGCTGCTGGTCACCGGCTCGCTGGCCGACCTGTTCGGCCGGCGCCTGGTCTTCGCCGCGGGCCTCGGCGTCTTCACCGCCGGCTCGCTGCTGTGCGGGCTCGCGCAGTCCCCGCTCATGCTGATCCTCAGCCGCGCCTTCCAGGGCATCGGCGGGGCGACCGTGTTCTCGACGTCGCTGGCGCTCCTGGCCCAGACGTTCCACGGTCGCGAGCGCGGCACGGCCTTCGGCGCGTGGGGCGCGGTGGCCGGCCTCAGCACGACGCTCGGCCCGCTGCTGGGCGGAGCGCTGACCACCGGGCTGGGCTGGCGCTGGATCTTCCTCGTCAACCTGCCGCTCGGCGTGGTCGCGATCGCGATCGCGCTGACGCGCGTCGAGGAGTCGCGGCCCGGCCACGCGCGGCGCGTCGACGGCGTCGGCTTCGCCATGTTCACGCTGGCGCTGCTCGCGCTCGTCTACGGCCTGATCCGCGCCGGCGAGCACGGCTGGGGCGACGCGGTCGTGCCGGTCAGCCTGGCCGTGGCCGCCGTGCTGCTCGTCGCCTTCCCGCTGTGGGAGGCCCACACCGACCAGCCGATGTTCGACCTGCGGCTGTTCCGCAAGCCGACGTTCGTGGGCGGGTCGATCGCCGCGTTCGGGATGAACGGCTCCCTCTACGCGATGTTCCTCTATTTCGTCATCTACCTGCAGACCACGCTGGGCTACTCGGCGCTGCAGACCGGCCTGCGGCTGCTGCTGGTCACCGCCGCCGGGCTCGTCGTCGCCGTCCCCGCGGGGCGCCTGTCCGCCCACGTCCCGGTGCGGCTGCTGATCGGGCCGGGGCTGCTGCTCGTCGGCCTCGGGCTGCTGCTGATGCGCGGGATCGACGCCCGCTCGGGCTGGATCCACCTGCTGCCGGGCTTCCTCGTCGCCGGGCTGGGCAGCGGCTTCGTCAACCCGCCGCTGGCCTCGACGGCGATCGGCGTCGTCGCCCCGCAGGACGCCGGCATGGCCTCCGGCATCAACACGACGTTCCGCCAGGTGGGGGTGGCGACGGGCATCGCCGCGCTCGGCTCGATCTTCGCCGCGCGCATCGGCCACGGGTCGGCGCGCGACCTGCCGGCGGTGGCCTCCGCGCTCAACGAGCTGCTGCTCGTCGTCGCCGTGGTGGCGATCGCGGCCGGCGTGCTGTCGCTCGCCCTCATCCGCCAGCGCGACTTCGTCGTCACCCGCGCGCGCCGGCCGGCGGGCGAGGCCGGGGTCGAGGCCGCCTAGCGAGGCCCGCGCCCGCGGGCCGGGGACCGCTAGATCCCGAAGCCGACCTTGTGCTCGCTGCGCTCGGTGCGCACGTAGAGCACCGAGCCGAGGTCGACGCGCGCGGTGCCGTCGTCGGCCTCGACGTCGGCCCAGCCGCCGCCGGGCAGCTTCTCGAGCAGCGCGTCGAGCGTCTCGGGGCTGACGCGCAGCGACAGCGCGGCGCCCTCGAAGCCGATCGTGATCTTCTCCGTCTTGGCTGCCATCAGTCCTCCGCGGGCTGGACGATCTCGGTGAGCACGCCGCCCGTCGCGGCCGGGTGCAGGAAGGCGACGCGCGAGCCGCGGATGCCGGTCCGCGGCCGCTCGTCGATGAGGCGCGCGCCGGCGTCGCGCAGGCGCGCCAGCTCGGCCTCGATGTCGGCCGTGCGGTAGGCGACGTGGTGCAGGCCGGGACCGCGGCCGGCGAGGAAGCGCCCCACCGGCGTGTCCGGCCCGAGCGGCGCGAGCAGCTCGACGTGCCCGTCGCCGACCTCGAGCAGCGCCGCCTCGACGCCCTGGCCGGCGACCGTCTCGCGGTGCACGAGCCCGACCCCGAGGTCGCGCTCGTAGAGGGCGACCGCGGCGTCGAGGTCCGCGACGGCGATCCCCACGTGGTCGATCCCGGCCAGCATCGGCAGGCAATCTAGCGGCGGCCCGCGCGCTCGCCGCGCGTCAGGCCGCGGGCAGGCGCCGGTCGAGGAACTCGGCCAGCAGCGTCAGGAAGCGCTCGCGCGCCGCGCGCGAGGCGCTGATCGGATGCCCGGCGCCCTCGATCTCGACGACCTCGACGTCGGGATGGCTGCGGGCCAGGCGCTCGGCGTGCTGCGGGCCGAAGGCCGGGTGCATGCCGGCGTCGGCGCGCAGCAGCAGCACCGGCGGGCGCACCGGCGAGGCCGTGTCGGTCGGCGCGAGCGTCTCGGTCGAGCAGGCGGCGAGGATCGCGTCGGGGTCGACGAGCGACAGCGCCGTGGCGCGCGCGTCGAGCCCCTCGGGCGTGAGCTCGTCGGCGATCGTCCACTCGCGGCTGGAGCCCGACGGCGAGGCGCCGACGCGCGCCACCCAGCCGGCGTGGTCGAGGCCGGCGGCCTGCCCGTCGATGACGCCCTGGCGCAGGACCGGGAAGACGACGTCGGCGACCGATCCGGGGAACTCGGCCTGCTCGCCGGCGTACAGCGGCGGGTCCTCGAGCACGGCGCCGGCGACGAGGTCGGGGCGCTGCTGGGCGACGTGCCACGCGGTGACGGCGCCGAGCGAGTGGCCGACGACGACGGCCGGTCCGGCCGTGAGCTGCTCGAGCACCGCGATCGCGTCGGAGGCGTAGCCGGGCACCTGGTAGGCGCCCGGCGTGCGGTCCGAGCGGCCGTGGCCGCGCAGGTCCATGCGCAGGACGCGGCGACCGTCCGTGATCTCCTCCGGCAGCTCGCCCCAGTACTCCAGCGCGCCCATCAGGCCGTGGATCAGCAGGACCGTCGGGGCGCCCTCGGGGCCCTCCGCCTCGACGTGCACGCGCACGCCGCCGTTGTCGATCTCCACCGCGCTCCTCCTCCGCTCCGGTCAGCCCCGGGCACACTACAGTCGCCGGAGATGGACGACGTGCGCGCATC
>DASZVK010000202.1:0-2479 GCA_035547175.1 Solirubrobacteraceae bacterium | reverse complement strand
AGGCAGATGTTCGGGGTCGCGTTGCCGGTGGCCGAGGAGCAGGTGTACTGGCCCTGGCGGAGGCAGGTCTCGGCCCCGCCGTCGGCGCCCAGCACGCACCCGTCGTAGCAGGCGTAGAGCGGGGCATCCGGGCCCCCCCGCTGCGCGCAGACGCTGCCGGCGCCCTGGCAGAGATCGACCGTCGGCGTGCTGGCGGTGGGGTTGGGCGCGCACCCGTAGCTCTGGCAGTAGCCGCCCGGGAACCGCGGGCCCGTCGCGCAGAGGCCCCCCAACATGCAGCCCGCGTCCGCCGTGCAGGCCGAGCCCGGCACCGCCGTCGAGCTGTAGCAGAGCCCGTGCGCGGCGTCGCAGGTGTCGGAGCCGTTGTGGAGCGACACGCAGTCGGCGTCGGTGCCGCACCCCGCCGCCCCGTTGGGGATGAACAGCGTCTGGCACTGGCCGACCACCACGTCGTCGCTGGGGTCGCTGGGCGTGCCGTTGTTGTTCTGGACCAGCCGCGCGCAGATCTGGCTCGCGCCGCAGTCGCTGTTGACCGTGCAGGTCGAGGAGCAGTAGGTGCGGTTGGTCCCGCCGTTGAGCTTGAACGTCTGGTCGAAGCAGGCGCCGCTCAGGCAGTCGGCGTTGCCGGCACAGGCCGCGCCCACCGTCTTGGTCGCGGTGGTCGCCTTGCAGACGTAGAGCGCGGTGCGCGCGCCCGCGGAGACGCACCCCTGCCCCGCCGGACAGGCCCCCTCGTGCGTGCAGCCGGCGGCGGCGATCTTGGACGACGGCGTGCACATCCCGACCTTGGCCGGCGTGCCGTCGGGCGCCGTGGCGGTCGTGTACTCGAGGCAGCTCGAGGAGGCGGGGCAGTCGGCGTCGAAGCGGCACATCGTGCTGCAGAACGGCTGGGTCGGGAAGTCGGGGCTGGCGACGCAGAGCGAGTCGTTCGCGCACTGCATCCCCGCCGCGCCCGCCGGCGAGCAGGGGGCGCCGAAGCCGACCGCTCCGGGGGCGGGGTCGACGCAGGTGAGCTGGAAGGCGTCGCCGGTGGCGACCGCGTCGCCGACCACGCAGACGCGCCCGCGGTTGCAGAGCGCGTCGGCGCCCGACTGGGCGAAGCTGGCGGGGTTCAAGCTCAGCGCTTTCTCGGTCGCCAGGGTCCCGCAGAAGTTGATCGGGCAGACGCCGCCCCCCATGGCGTCGGCCGGGCAATAGTAGTCGACCGCCTGGGCGTCCCTCCGGGGCGGCGGCACGTCCATGCCGGCGTCGTGGGGACGGCCGCCGGTGGCGGGGCTCGAACAACCGAAGGGGGCGCCCGTCGCGGCGACGAGCGGCAGCACGAGCAGGAGTGTCTTCGTCAAGGTCGCGCGCCGATTATGCCAGCTTCCCGTGTAATGATGAAGACGCCGTGCGCCCCGATCCCACCGCCGCCATCCTGGTCATCGGGAACGAGATCCTCTCCGGGAAGGTCGACGATCAAAATGCGCGCTATTTGACCGGCGAGCTGCGCGGGCTGGGGGTGGCGCTGCGCCGGATCGAGGTCATCCCCGACGTGGTCGCCGAGATCGCGGCGCGCGTGCGGGTCTGGAGCGCCGCGGTCGACCACGTCTTCACCTCGGGCGGCGTGGGGCCCACCCACGACGACGTGACGCTGCAGGCGGTGGCCGAGGCGTTCGGGATGCCGGTCGCCCGCCACGCCGGGCTGGAGGCGCTGCTGCGCGGCCGCTACGGCGCGCGGCTGCACGAGCGCGACCTGCGGATGGCCGACCTGCCGGCCGAGGCGCGGCTCGAGCACGGGCCGGCGGGGCCGGGGGCGGTGTGGCCGGTGGTGGTGGTCCGCAACGTCTGGATCCTCCCCGGCGTCCCCTCGATCTTCCGCGCCAAGTTCGCGGCGGTGCGCGAGCTGTTCCGCGCGCCGCCCATCTACGGGCGCGCGCTCTACTCGCGCGCCGGCGAGGGGGAGATCGCGGGCGCGCTCGACGAGACGGTGGCCGCCTTCCCGGCCGTCGACGTCGGCTCCTACCCGCACCTCGACGCCCCCGACCACCGGGTGAAGATCACCTTCGACGGGCGCGACCGGGCGGCGGTCGACGGGGCGCTGGCGTTCCTGGCCGGGCGCCTCGGCGAGGCGGTGGTCCGGACGGAGTGACCGCGTGGTAAAAGCCGCGCATGCCTGAAGTGCCAGCTCACGCGCCCCCCGGCGTCAAAGGGATGAACGACGTCCTGGCGCCGGACATCGCGAAGTGGCAGTTCCTCGAGGAGAAGGCGCGCGGCGTGCTGGAGGCGTTCGCCTACCGCGAGCTGCGGACGCCGGTGCTGGAGTACACGCCGCTGTTCGTCCGCTCGGTCGGCGAGGTGACCGACGTCGTCGAGAAGCAGATGTACACCTTCGACGACCGCGACGGGCGCTCGGTCAGCTTGCGCCCGGAAGGGACCGCCTCGGCGGTGCGCGAGCTGTTCCGCGCGCCGCCCATCTACGGGCGCGCGCTCTACTCGC
>DASZVK010000201.1:0-1664 GCA_035547175.1 Solirubrobacteraceae bacterium | reverse complement strand
CGCGTCGCGGCCGAGCTCGGCGCGGCCCTGCCGGCGGAGTCGATCCTGTTCGTCGCCGCGTCGATGCCCGTGCGCGACGTCGAGACGTTCTTCCCCCGGCGCGACGATGGCGGCCCGCGCGTGCTCGCGCACCGCGGCGCCAACGGCATCGACGGCACGGTGGCCGCCGCCTACGGCGCGGCGGCGAGCCGCCTGGCGCCGGTCGTCCTGCTGATCGGCGACGTCGCCCTGGCCCACGACGTCGGCGGCCTGCTCGACGGCGCGCGGCTCGGCGTGCCGCTGACGATCGTGCTCGTCGACAACGGCGGCGGCGCGATCTTCGACTTCCTCCCCGTGGCGACGCAGACCGACGTCTTCGAGCGGCACGTCGCGACGCCGACCGGCCTCGACGTCGCGCGCCTGGCCGACCTCGCCGGCGCCCGCTACGTCGCGGTCGACTCGGTCGCGGCGCTGCGCGCCGGGCTCGAGGACGCCCATCCGTCGGCGACGACGATCCTCCACGTCTGCACCGACCGCGCCCGCAACGTCGACCTGCATCGCCGCGTCTGGACGGCCGTGGCCGACGCGCTGCGCGACGCGGGCCGGACGCCGGAGCAGGGGCCGCCTCCGGCGGCCGCTAGGTCAACACCGGCAGCAGCGCCTGGAGCTTGACCTCGGTCTCGGCCAGCTCCGACGCCGGGTCCGAGTCGGCGACGACGCCGACGCCCGCGTAGCAGCGGGCCCTGGGGCCGTCGAGCAGCGCGCAGCGCAGGGCGACGCACAGCTCGCCGTCCTCGTTGGCGTCCGTCCAGCCGACGGGACCGGCGTACCAGCCGCGGTCGATCCCCTCCAGCGCGGGGATCAGCGGCGCCGCCGCGGCGAGCGGCTCGCCGCCGACGGCGGGCGTCGGGTGCAGCGCGCCGGCCAGCTCGATCGCGCCGACCGGCCCGCGCAGCTGCGCGCGGATCGGCGTGGCGAGGTGCTGCACGTTGGCGGTCTTGACGACGACGGGCTCCTCGGCCGCGGCGACCCAGACGGCGTGCGGGCGCAGCGCGCGCTCGATGCGGCGCGCGACGATCGCCTGCTCGGCGCGGTCCTTGGCCGAGCGCAGGAGCTGCTCGCCGAGGTGGTCGTCGACCGCGGGGTCGGCGCTGCGGCGCGTGGTGCCGGCGAGCGCGAGCGTCGAGGCTCGCATCCCCTCGCGGCGGACGAGCAGCTCCGGGCTGGCGGCGACGAACGTCTTGTCGCCGCGGCCGACGGCGAGCACGAAGCAGGCCGGGAAGGCCTCGCGCAGGATCGCGTGGATCGCCGCCGGGTCGTGCGGCGCCCCGGCGACGACGTCGACCTCGCGCGCGAGGACGACCTTCTCGAGCTCGCCGGCCTGCTGCACCCGACGCCCGCGGTCGGCGGCGAGCCCCACCGGGCCGCGGTGCCGCTGATCCCGATGCTCGAGGGCCTGGACCGCGGCTGGTACGCCGGCGCCGTCGGCTGGACCGACGCCAACGACGACGGCGAGTTCTGCGTCGCGCTGCGCTGCGCGCTGCTGCGCGGCCACGAGGCGCGGCTGTACGCGGGCGTCGGCGTGGTACGCGACAGCGACCCGGCGGCCGAGCTCAACGAGACCGAGATCAAGTTGGGTGCGTTGCTGCCGGTGCTGGCCGGCTAACGAGTTCGCGGGGACGCTT
>DASZVK010000200.1:0-2213 GCA_035547175.1 Solirubrobacteraceae bacterium | reverse complement strand
CGTCCAAGTTGCGGCCCGGATCCCCCACGGCACGAGCCCGCGAGGTGGGGCGCTATCCTTCGCCCCTCGCCGAGATGGGGGCGTAGCTCAGTCGGTTAGAGCGCCGGCCTGTCACGCCGGAGGTCGCGGGTTCGAGTCCCGTCGCTCCCGCTCTCGGCGCTCCGATCGCGCGGCTCACGTCCTCTGCAGGCCTGCTGCCGGGCGGCGGCGAGGCGGTGGCGCGTTCGGGGGCGTCGCACGCCGCGGGCGCGGGGTCGCGGTTCGGCGGCGCGGAGGCCGGTGTGCGGTCGGCCGCGGGTGGGGTAAGAGCGGGCAGGGTCGGTGCGCTAAGGGGTTCGACCGGGCAGCGCAATCGAACAAGGAGCCCCCGTATGAGCACCATCCAGACGTCGTCTCGTCGCGTCGTGGCGGCCGTGATCGCGGCCGTCGCGCTCGCGGCGATCCCCGCCGGGCACGTCGCGCCGTCGTCCGCTGCCGAGATGCATGCGGCCAAGCAGTCGGTCACGCCCAAGCTGCTCGCGTTCCACGACGCGATGCGCGCGCTCTGGCAGGCCCACGGCACGTGGACCGAGCGGGCGATCGTCGACTACGTCGGCGGCCTGCCCGACGCCAAGCTCGCGATATCGCGGCTGCTGCACAACCAGACCGAGATCGGCGACGCCGTCAAGCCGTTCTACGGCGCCAAGGGCGGAGCGAAGCTGACGACGCTCCTGAAGGCGCACATCAACGCGGCGGTCGCCGTGCTCGTGGCGGCGAAGTCCGGCGACGCGGCCGCGACCGCCAAGGCGAAGACGGCGTTCTACGCCAACGGCGATCAGGTCGCGAGCTTCCTGCATGCCGCAAACCCGGATCACTGGTCGCTGGCGGCGATGAAGACGATGATGCGACTCCATCTCGACCAGGTCGTCGGCCTGGCCGTCGACCAGCTCGAAGGGCACTACACGGCCGCGATCCGCCTGTACGGGACCTACATCGACCACCTCCTCGACATGGCCGACATGCTCAGCAGCGGGATCGAGCAGCAGTTCCCCGCCAGGTTCCGCTGAGCGCCCGCTGACGACGCCGGCGCCGCGGCGTGCTGCCGCGGCGCCGGCGAGAGTCGCGGCGAGGAGCCGAGCGCGCAGGCAGGCGGCGCCCGGGGCGTCTATCGTCCGGTCCGCGCGGTCGAGGAGCCGCGTCCGGCTCGCGGACAGGGCCCGAGGCCCACTTCTCGCAGGTGAAGGATCCGGACGGCTGCGATCGACCTCGGGTGCAGGCATGCGAGCACCGCGCCGAAGAGAGGTGTGATCGTCGATGGGGATCTCGCTGGATCAGGCGCGGCGCCGAGCCAAGGAGCTGCTGCGCGCGGCGCGCGAAGGGAATCCGGACGCGCTGGCTCGGCTGCGGCCGGATCGCGATCGTCCACGGCTCGCCGACGCTCAGCGTGCGGTGGCGGCCGACCTCGGGTTCGCGTCGTGGCCGGCGCTGGTCGCGCACGTCGAGGCGACGCAGGGCGACCGGGCGTCGCGGCGGGCGCGGCTGCTGGACTTCGCGCTCGGCACCGGCACCGTCGCGCGGCCGCGCTGGGATCGCGCGCAGGCGCTGCTCGACCACGACCCCGCGCTCGCCGACGGCGGCCTGGCGGTGTCGCTGGTCGTCGGCGACGGGGCGGCCGTGGCGTCGGCGCTCGAGCCGGACCCGGGCGCGCTGGAGCGCCCGGTCGAGCCGATCGGGCGCAAGCCGCTGCTGTGCGCGACGCACAGCGCCTTCCTCGCGCCGGGCTCTCCGCGAGCCGACGACGTCCTGCGCGTGGTGGGGCTGCTGCTCGATCGCGGCGCCGACCCGAACGCGACGTTCGCCAACGAGTACGGCGACATGAGCGCGCTCTACGGCGCCTCGGGCGTCGCGCACAGCCCCGACGCGACGCTGCTGCTGCTCGAGCGCGGCGCCGATCCCGACGACGGCGAGTCGGTCTACCACGCCGTCGAGGCGCCAGACGCGACCTGCCTGCGGATCCTGCTCGAGCACGGCGCGACCGTGCGGGAGACCAACGCGCTGGGCAACGCGATCCGCGACCCCGAGAAGGTCCGGCTGCTGCTCGAGCACGGCGACCTGCGCCCGTCCGACGGCGAGCTGCGCGTCCGGCTCCTGCATGCGCGCGAGGACGACGTCGCCCGGCTGCTGCTCGCCCACGGCGCCGACCCGCTCGTCCGCGACGAGGACGGCCTGACCCC
>DASZVK010000199.1:0-7123 GCA_035547175.1 Solirubrobacteraceae bacterium | reverse complement strand
CAGCGAGTCGCCGACGTAGTCGGCCACGTCCTGGATCTCGGGCACCTGGTAGTTGTGCGCCAGGATCACCGCGTCGCGCCGGCGCGCGAGCTCGCGCACCTCGGCCTGCAGGTCGGGGATGCTCTCCAGCGACAGCGGGTTAATCGGGTGCGCTCCAGCAGCAGGGACAGGTCCAGGGCCGGGGCCGAGTGGGTCAGCGCGCCGACCGAGATGAAGTCTAGTCCGGGCACCGCGTGCTCCCTGATCGTCCGCAGCGAGATCCCGCCGCTGGCCTCCAGCACGGCCCGGCCGCCGACCCGCGCGACCGCCGCGCGCAGCTCGTCGGGGCCCATGTTGTCGAGCAGGATCCGCGGCGCTCCGGCGGCCAGCGCCTCGTCGATCTCGGCCGCGTCGCGGCACTCGACCTGGACCTCCAGGCCCGGGTAGGCCGCCTGCGCGGCGCGCACCGCGACGCCCACCCCGCCGGCCAGCGCGGCGTGGTTCTCCTTGATCAGGATCGCGTCGTAGAGCCCGGCGCGGTGGTTGACGCCGCCGCCGGCCCGCACCGCCGCCTTCGCCCGCAGCCGCAGGCCCGGCGTCGTCTTGGGCGTGTCGAGCACGCGCACCCCCGTCCCCTCGAGCTCGGCGACGTGGCGCGCGGTCAGCGTCGCGACGCCCGACAGGTGGGCGAGCAGGTTGAGCGCCGTGCGCTCGGCGGTGAGGATCGCGCGCGCCGAGCCGGTCACGCGCAGCGCCGCGACGGGCGGCTCGCGCCACTCGCCCTCGGAGGCGAGCCGCTCGACGCGCGCGTCGGCGTCGAGCGCTCTGAAGACCGCCTCGGCGGCGTCGAGCCCGAACAGCACGCCGGGCGCCTTCTGGGTGATCGTGGCGACGGCCCGCGCGGCCTCCGGCACCGTCGCGAGCGTCGTGCGGTCGCCGTCGCCGACGTCCTCGGCGAGCGCGAGCGCGACGAGCGCGTCGAGGTCGGGCTCCATCCCGCCAGCCTATGCGGCGAGGACGTTGATCGTCGCCAGCGTCGGGTCGCTGGCGCCGTGCAGGCGCGCGCCGGAGGCGACGAGCTCGCGCAGGTAGGCGATCGTCTCCACCGAGATGCGCTCGCCCGGCAGCAGCGCCGGGATGCCGGGCGGGTAGCCGGCGATCGACTCGCACGAGATCCGCCCGATCGCCGCGTCGACGGCGACGACCTCGGTCTCGCCGAGGAACGCGTCGCGCGGCGAGACGGCGATCTCTCCGCTCGAGTCGGGCACGCTCACCAGCGGCGGCAGCGCCGCGCCCGGGCGCGCGATGCTGCCGATCGTCTCGCCGACGTCGCCGGCCATGCGCTCGAGCACGACCGGGTCCTCGGCGGGGCCGACGACGAGGACCACCGTCGCGTGCGTCGCCAGCTCGGGCTGCACGTCGTAGCGCGCGCGCAGCGCCGCCGCGACCTCGTAGCCGGTGCGACCGGTCCCGCGCACGTCGAGCACGATCCGCATCGGGTCCCAGTCGGCGACGCCGGGCACCCCCGCCAGCTCGTCGCCCAGCAGCGCGACGCCCGGCACCGACCCCAGCTCGGCGCGCGTCGCGCGCACCGCGGCGAGCGTCGCGTGCAGCAGCGCCTCGCCGTGCATCGCGAGCTGGCGGCGCGCGGCGTCCAGCGAGCCGAGCAGCAGGCCGCTCTGCGACGTCGAGCGCACGAGCCGCACGGCCCGGGCGATCGTGCGCGCGTCGATCCGCGGCGGGTCGGGCTGGACGCCGAGGTGGAGCATCGCGCTCTGCGTCAGGCTGCCGCCGATCTTGTGGGTCGAGGTCAGCACCGCGTCGGCGCCCAGCGCCAGCGCGCTCGCGGGCAGGTCGGGATGGAAGCCGAAGTGCGGCCCCCAGGCCTGGTCGACCGCCAGCGGCACGCCCGCCGCGTGCGCGACCTCGGCCAGCGCGGCGACGTCCGCGCACATGCCGTAGTACGTCGGCGAGACGACGAACGCGGCGCGCGCGTCGGGCGTCGCCGCCAGCGCCTGCGCGAGCGCGTCGGGCGTGACGCCGTGCGCCATCCCGAGCCCCTCGTCGTAGGCGGGCGCGACGAAGCGCGGCACGCCGCCCGACAGCACGAGCCCGTCGACGACCGAGGCGTGCGAGTTGCGCTGGGCGACGACGTGCGAGCCGGGCGGCGCCAGCGCCAGGCACAGCGCGTGGTTGCCCTGCGTCGCCCCGTTGGTCAAAAACCACGTGCGCGCCGCGCCGTGGGCCTCGGCGGCCAGCCTCTCGGCGCGCTCGTAGGGCGTCGGCGACGGCCCGACGTCGATCCCCTCGATGTCGGGCGGGATGTCCATCGACAGCGCGTCGGCGCCGATCGCGTGCACGAGGCCCGGGTCGGCGCCCGAGCCGCCCTTGTGGCCGGGCACGTGGAAGCGCCCCGAGCCGCGGAAGGCGTAGGCGACCAGCGCTTCGAGGTACGGGGCGGTCGGCTGGTCGCGGCCCGGCACGGGCCGACCCTAGCGGGCCCCGTGACCGGCTCGCCGCAGCAGCTCGGCGCGGACGAAGCCGTCGAGGTCGCCGTCGAGCACGCCCTGGGCGTTGCCGACCTCGAAGTTCGTGCGGTGGTCCTTGACCATCGTGTACGGGTGCAGGACGTAGGAGCGGATCTGCGAGCCGAAGTTGACGTCCTGCGCCTCGCCCTTCTCGCGCGCCAGCTCCTCGGCGTGCTCGCGCTCGCGCAGCTCGACGAGCTTGGAGCGCAGCATCTTCATCGCCGTGTCGCGGTTCTGCGTCTGCGAGCGCTCGTTCTGGCACTGCACGACGATCCCGGTCGGCCGGTGGGTGATGCGCACCGCCGAGTCGGTCTTGTTGACGTGCTGGCCGCCGGCGCCCGACGCGCGGTAGGTGTCGACCTGGAGGTCGTCGGGGTTGATCTCGACCTCCGTGTCGTCCTCGATGACCGGCGCCACCTCGACCCCGGCGAAGCTCGTCTGCCGGCGCCTGGCCGAGTCGAACGGGCTCAGCCGCACGAGCCGGTGCACGCCCTTCTCGGCGCCGTAGAGCCCGTAGGCGTTCTCGCCGCCGACGCGGAACGTGGCCGACTTGATGCCGGCCTCCTCCCCCGGGCTGACCTCGAGCAGCTCGACGTCGAAGCCGCGGCCCTCGGCCCAGCGCATCTCCATCCGCAGCACCATCTCGGCCCAGTCCTGGGCGTCGGTGCCGCCCGCGCCCGCGTTGACCGTGACGAGCGCGTCGCCGGCGTCGTAGCGGCCGGAGAACAGCCGCTCGAGCTCGAGCTCGGACAGCCGCGCCTCGACGGCGGCGAGCTGCTCCTCGAGCTCCGAGGCGATCGACTCGTCCTCGGCGGCCAGCTCGGCGAGGCCCTCGAGGTCGTCGACGTCGCGCTCCAGCGCGCGGAGCTGCTCGGCGCGGCGGCTGACGCGCGCGTGCTCGGCCGAGACCTTCGGCGCACGCTCCTGGTCGTCCCAGAAGCCCGGCGCGCCCATCTGCGCCTCGAGCTCGGCGGCGCGGGCCTCAAGCGCGTCGGGGTCGACGCTGCTCGCCAGCGTCGTCAGCTGCTCGCGGATCGCGGCGAGCCGCTGCGGTGTCGGGGCGTCGGCCACGAGCGCCTGCTACGCCCCATGGCTCGAAGGTGACGTGATCCGTGCCATGGCGCTACGCGCCATGGCACTTCTTGTACTTCTTGCCCGACCCGCACCAGCAGGGGTCGTTGCGGCCGATCTGCTCGGTCGCGTCGACGCGGCGCTGCTCGACGACGACCGGTGCCGGCTCGTCGTCCGGGTCGGCCAGCGCCGCCGCCGCGCCGCCGCCCGCGGGCGCGCCGGTCAGCGCGCTGGGCTGCACCGTGCCCGCGCCGCCCGTGTAGGTGACGTTCGCGTTGCGCCCGCCGGTCGAGCGGCCGGGCGCGGGCCGGCTCTCGGGCACGGCCGCGGCGGGGTCCTCGGTGATCTCGACCTCGACGTGGTAGATCATCCGCGCGAAGTCCGACCAGATCGTGTTCATCAGGTCGGTGAAGAGCTCGAACGCCTCGTTCTTGTAGGCGACGATCGGCTCGATCTGGGCGAACCCGCGCAGGTGGATGCCCTCGCGCAGGTAGTCCATGTCGTAGAGGTGCTCGCGCCAGCGGTTGTCGATGATCTGCAGCAGCAGGTAGCGCTCGAGCGCGCGCATCAGCTCCTCGCCGAGCTGCTGCTCGCGCGCGTCGTAGAGGTCGGTCGCGTCGGCGGTCAGCCGGTCGACGAGCTCGGTGCGGTCGAGCTGGTCGGCCTCGAGCTCGTCGGCGCCGACCGCCACCGGGTAGATGTCGGCGAGCGCCGCCAGCAGGCCCTCGACGTCCCAGTCCTCGACGTAGTCGCCGACCAGGAACTCGTCCGCCAGGCGCTCGATCACGCCGGCGATCTCCTCGCGCGCCTGGGCGCCCATGTCGCGCCCCTCGAGGATCTGGTCGCGGTACTCGTAGACGACGCGGCGCTGCTCGTTCATGACGTCGTCGTACTCGAGCACGCGCTTGCGGATCAGGAAGTTCTGCTCCTCGACCTTGCGCTGGGCCTTCTCGATCTGCTTGGAGAGGATGCCGGCCTCGATCGGCTCCTCGTTGCCGTCGTCGTCGTGGGTGCCGAAGCGCTCGAGGATGTTGTAGATGCGGTCGCCGGCGAACAGGCGCACGAGGTCGTCCTCGCCGGACAGGAAGAAGCGCGACTCGCCGGGGTCGCCCTGGCGGCCGGCGCGGCCGCGGAGCTGGTTGTCGATGCGCCGCGACTCGTGGCGCTCGGTGCCGATGATGCACAGCCCGCCGGCCTCGACGACCCTGTCGCGGTCGGCCTCGACGCGCTCGGCGATCTTCGGCAGCAGCGCCTCGAACTGCTCGTCGTAGCCGTCGTCGCCGGGGTGCAGGCCGAGCTTGGCGACCTCCAGGCGCGCGAGGTGCTCGGGGTTGCCGCCGAGCTTGATGTCGACGCCGCGGCCCGCCATGTTGGTGGCGATCGTGACCGCGCCGGGCTGGCCCGCCTCGGCGACGATCTCGCCCTCGCGCTCGGCGTGCTCGGGCTTGGCGTTGAGCACCGTGTGCTTGACGCCGAGCTGGTCGAGGCGCTCGGAGAGCAGCTCGGAGACCTCGACCGAGATCGTGCCGACGAGCACCGGCTGGCCCTTGGCGTGGCGCTCGGCGATCTCGCGCACGACCGCCGACCACTTGCCGTCCTTGGTCTTGTAGACCTGATCGTTGCGGTCGTCGCGGACCATCGGCCGGTTGGTCGGGATCTGCACGACGCCGAGCTCGTAGATCTTCATGAACTCGGTCGCCTCGGTCAGCGCCGTGCCCGTCATGCCGGCGAGCTTGGAGTACATGCGGAAGTAGTTCTGCAGCGTGATCGTCGCGAGCGTCTGGTTCTCCTCCTGGACGCGCACGCCCTCCTTGGCCTCGACGGCCTGGTGCAGGCCCTCGCTCCAGCGCCGGCCCTCGAGGATGCGGCCGGTGAACTCGTCGATGATCCGCACCTCGCCGTCGATGACGGCGTAGTCGACGTCGCGCTTGTAGAGCGACTCGGCGCGCAGCGCCTGGATCAGGTGGTTGACGAGGTGGCCGTTCTCGGCGCGGTAGAGGTGCTCGATGCCGAGGAAGCGCTCGGCCTTGGCGACGCCCTGCTCGGTGATCGCGACCGTCTTGTGCTTCTCGTCGAACTCGTAGTCGAAGTCGGCGACGAACTCCTTCTTGGCGCGCGGGTCGAGGCCCTCGGGCTTCTTGCCGGGCACCATCTGCGGCGCCAGCCGGGCGAACTTCTGGTAGAGGTCGGCCGCCTGCTCGGGGGCGCCGGAGATGATCAGCGGCGTGCGCGCCTCGTCGATCAGGATGTTGTCGACCTCGTCGACGATCGCGTAGTGGTGCATGCCGATCGCGCGGCCGTCCTCGCCGATGCGCCCGCCGTGCTGGACCTTCTCCTCGAGCGACAGCGCCATGTTGTCGCGCAGGTAGTCGAAGCCGAACTCGGAGTTGGTGCCGTAGGTGATGTCGGCGGCGTAGGCGCTCTGCTTGTCCTCGTAGGACTGCATGTTCTGCAGCACGCCCCAGGTCAGGCCGAGGAAGTCGTAGATCGGGCTCATCCACTCGGCGTCGCGGCGCGCGAGGTAGTCGTTGACCGTGACGATGTGGACGCCCTTGCCCGCGAGCGCGTTGAGCACGACGGCGAGCGTCGCGGTGAGCGTCTTGCCCTCACCGGTGCGCATCTCGGCGATCTCGCCGCCGTGCAGCACCATGCCGCCGATCAGCTGCACGTCGAAGTGGCGCATGGCCATCGTGCGCCGGCCGACCTCGCGCGTGATCGCGAAGACCTCGGGGAGCAGGTCGTCGAGCTCGCGGCCCGCCTGCGCCTGCTCGCGCAGGCCGTCGAAGCGCTCGCGCAGCTCCTCGTCGGTGTCCAGCTCGAGCTCGGGCTCGAAGGCGTTGATCAGCGCGACGCGCTTCTCGTAGGCATTGAACTTCTTGCTCTCGCCGACGTTGAGAGCCCGCTCCAGGATCCCCATGGATCGGAGCGTAGCGGGCGCAGGAGCGCGCCCTCAGAGCGCCGGCTGGACCCCGTCGCGCGAGGAGACGGCACGCGCCTCGCGGCGCCCGCGCCGCTTGTCGCGATGGCGCTTGACCTGGCGCGCGAGCTCCTCCTGGCAGAGGTTCACCGCGTGCTTGAAGTCGCGGCTGGCGTCGCGCGCGCGCAGGGTCGCGCCCTTGAGGTACAGCGTCGCCTCGACCACCTGCGCCGCGGGGTTGGCGGGGTTGCGCTCCTGCGCCAGCTCGACCTCCAGGCGCGCCAGGCTGGACACCTGCCTGCCGACCCTGGCGAAGCGCCGCTGGACGTGCTCCCGGAGCTCGTCGTCGACGACGACGTTGCGTCCCTTGACCTCGATCTTCATCGAGCTCACCTCACTTGGTCGATGGAGGCTGTATGCGCACCACTGCTGCTACGCCTGCCTCGGAGCGTCCTCAACCGGGGTTTCACCGGAGCGTCCGTGCGAACGTGACCGCGACGACCTCGCCGGCGCCCGCGGCCCGCAGCGCCCCCGCGCAGGCCGACAGCGTGGCGCCGGTCGTGTGGACGTCGTCGACCAGGACGGCGCGGGCGGGGGCCGGCCCGCGCGGCTCGACCGCCACCCGCCC
>DASZVK010000198.1:0-6327 GCA_035547175.1 Solirubrobacteraceae bacterium | reverse complement strand
CGGCGACGTTCACCTGGGCCCGCACGGCCGAGCTGACCGCCGCCGCCTACCGCCGCGTCGTCGCGCCCGCGCGGTAGGCGTCGAGCACGCGCTCGATCGAGGCGCCCATCGACAGGCGCTGCGCGTTGGCGGCGAACCAGTCGGCGGTGCGCTCGCGCATCGCCGGGCCGGCCTCCCAGACGCGCACGACCTGCTCGGCGAGCTCCTCGGGGTCGGCCGACGCCGCGACGAAGCCGTTGACGCCGTCCTGCACCAGCTCGGTCGCGGCGTTGTCCTCGCCGGCGACGACGATCGCCGGCACCCCGCGCGCCGACGCCTCGACGACGACGAGCCCGTAGCCCTCGCGGCTCGAGGGCGCCAGCAGGCACAGCGCCGAGCGCAGCCGCTGCTCGAGCTCCTCGTGGGCGACGAAGCCCGGCGCGCGCATGCGCTCGTCGCCGCCGATCGCCTCCAGCACGCGGCCGTGCTCGGGGCCGGCGCCGTAGAGCTCGCCGCGCAGGCCGGGGACGCGGTCGGCGGCGCGCACCATCGCCCGCGCGGCGGCGGGCGCGCGCTTCTCGGGGATCATCCGCCCGGCGAAGACGACGACCGGCTCGGCCGGCGTCACCTCGGGGCGCTCGAGCGACTCGGCGTACTCGCCCTCGAGCACGGTGACCTCGCCGCGCAGGCCCTCCGCCTCCAGTCGCGCCGCGTGCAGCCGCGAGAACGAGAACGCGCGCTGGGGCACGCGCGCGCACAGCCGCTGGACCGCGCGGCCGGCGCGGCCCCGCGCGCCGCCCAGGTAGTCGCGCCAGTAGGCCGCGCTCCAGACCTCGTGCCAGTCGACGACGAGCGCGTAGCGCCCGAGCGGCCGCGCGAGCGCCGCGGCCAGCAGCGAGAAGTAGGGGAACGACGCCGTGTGCACGACGTCGTAGCGGCGGCCGTGGCGGACCAGGTGGCGCAGGACGCCCCGGCCGAAGCGCAGCGGCTCGCCGATCGTGCGGTTGCCGTCGGGCCCGTAGAGCGGCTCCTCGCGCGAGACGGCGAGCACGCGCACGCCGTCGACCCGCGGCTCCTCGCCCGCCGGCCACTGCCGGCGCGTCAGATAAGTCACGTCGTGGCCGTCGCGCGCGAGCGCCTCGGCGAGGTTGCGCATCCAGCGCTCCGCGCCTCCGACCGTCCACGGGTACAGGCAGTCGTAGACGATGCAGACCCGCACAGGGCCGCCAGACTAGTCGGTAGTCTGCGGCCGTCGCGCGACCTTTGCCGTCGTCGTGCGTTTACGCCGGTGTGGGAACGGTCCCGGCACTCCCGATGAGCATGCTCGCCCGAGACATCCGCCTCCCGAGCACCGAGGAGCACGAGCCGAAGGTCTCGGTCGTGATCCCCTGCCTCGACGAGGAGGAGAACATCGTCGAGTGCGTGACGGCCGCGCTGCAGGCGATGGCCGAGGCCAGGATCGACGGCGAGGTGGTCGTCGCCGACAACGCCTCCGAGGACCGCTCGGCCGAGCTCGCGCGCGCCGCCGGCGCGCGCGTCGTGCACGAGCCGCGGCGCGGCTACGGCAGCGCCTACCTGGCCGGCTTCGCCGCCGCGCGCGGCCGCTACATCGTCATGGCCGACGCCGACCTGACCTACGACTTCGCCGAGATCCCGCGGTTCGTCTCCGAGCTCGACGCCGGCGGCGAGCTGGTCATCGGCGATCGCATGGACAACATCCAGCCGGGCGCCATGCACTGGGCCAACCGCTACATCGGCAACCCGCTGCTCAGCGGCACGCTCAACCTCTTCTTCAAGACCGGCGTGCGCGACGCGCACTGCGGGATGCGGGCGCTGCGCCGCGACGTGCTGCCGCGGCTGGACCTGCGCACGACGGGCATGGAGTTCGCCTCGGAGATGGTCATCCGGGCCTCGAAGGAGGGCCTGGACATCCGCGAGTTCCCGATCCAGTACCACCCGCGCGGCGGCGAGACGAAGCTCTCGCGCCTGCGCGACGGCTGGCGCCACCTGCGCTTCCTGCTCGTCCACAGCCCGACGCACCTGTTCGTCGTCCCGGGCCTGGTGCTCGCCGTCCTCGGCGTGCTCGTCGCGCTGACGGCGGTGACCCAGCTGAGCCTCTTCGGCCGCCAGTGGGACATCCACACGATGGTGGCCGGCGCGCTGCTGATGATCGTCGGCACGCAGGTGCTCGCGATGGGCCTGTGCGCGCACGCCTACGGCACCTACTACCTCGGCGACAAGGACCCGTGGTTCGACCGCATGCGCGCGCGCTTCCGGCTCGAGCACGGCCTGATGCTGGGCGGCGCGATCGTGCTGGCCGGCGTCGCGCTCGGGGCGGCGATCCTGGCGATCTGGATCCACCGCTCGTTCGGCGAGCTGGGCGAGGAGCGCCTCGCCGTGCTGGCGGCGACGCTGGTCATCGTCGGCATCCAGATCTTCTTCTCCTCCTTCCTGCTCTCGATCCTCGGGCTGCGTCGCGACCGCTGATCGGTGGCCGCCCTCGACCGTCACCGCGTGGCGCTGTGGGCCGTCCTCGGCCTCTGCCTGGCCGGGCTCGCGGCGACCTTCCTGGTCGCGCTCGGCGCCTCCGAGGTGCGCCGCACGGGCACGAACATGGTCCCCGCGTGGGAGCGCGTCGGCCAGGCGACCGCGGGCCATCCGGTGTGCAGCCTCGACGAGCGCCTGCCCGCCGGCTCGGGCTTCGTCGCCATCCAGCTCGAGACCGACGCCCACCCGGCGCCGCCGGTGCGCGCGCGCGTCGGCCTGCCCGGCGGGCGCATGCTGCGCGGGGCGTACGTGCGGGGCTGGAGGAAGGGCACGGTGCGGCTGCCGATCCCGGCGCAGGCCCACGAGGCCGTCGGCATCGTCCTGTGCGTCGAGAGCAGGGGCCACCGGCCGGTCGACGTCTGGGGCGCCAACGGCGTGATCGGCGCGCAGTACTACGAGCCGAGGGCGAGCTCGTGGTACGGCTTCCTCGGCAGCCTCGGCGACCGGCTGCACCAGGGGCGCGGCTCGTGGATCGGCGGCTGGGCGCTGCCGCTGTGCATCGCCTTCGTCCTGCTGGCGGCAGCGGTCGCGGCCGCGACCGTCGTGCGAGCGGACCGTGCGACGTAGGCTGGGCGGCGCGCTCGCGCGCGTCCCCTGGATCGCGTGGGCGTGCGCCGCGGTCGCGCTGCTCAACGGCGTCGTCTGGTCGCTGCTGCAGCCGCCCTTCCAGCCGCCCGACGAGGTCGCGCACGTGGCCTACGTGCAGCGGATCGCCGAGACCGGCCGCCTGCCCGAGCGCCTGCCCAACGACTTCGAGATGTTCTCGCCGGAGCAGACGCAGCTGATGCTGGCGCTGCGCGTCGTCCAGGTGCGCGGCGTGCTCGGCAACGTGCCGCCGCTGAGCGCCGGGCAGACCGCGGGGGTGCGCAAGGTCGAGGCCGCCAAGCTCTCGCGCACGCCGGTCGACGCGGGCACCGCGTCGGGCAACCCGCCGCTGTACTACCTGCTCGGCGCCGCCGTCTACCGCATCAGCCCGAGCACGACGCTGCTGAACCGGATCTTCCTGCTGCGGCTGATGTCGGCGCTGATGTCGGCGCTGACGGCGCTGCTGGTCGTCCTGTTCGTGCGCGAGCTGATGCCCTCGGCGCCGTGGGCCTGGGCCGCCGGCGGGCTCGCCGCCGCCTTCCAGCCGACCTTCGGGGCGATCTCGGGCGCCGTCAACGCCGACTCGCTGCTGTTCGTCGCCTGCGCGGGCGCGCTGCTGGCGACGGCGCGGATCCTGCGCCGCGGGCTGGGCCGCGGCGACGGCGTCCTGCTCGGGACGTCGTGCGCCGTCGGCGTGCTGACCAAGCCGCTGTTCTACGGCCTCGTGCCCGGCGTCGCGCTCGGCCTGGCGATCGTGCTCTGGCGCTCGCGGCGCGAGCTCGTCGCGACGCTGCGGCGCGCGGTCCCCGGCGCGGCGTGCTTCGTCGCGCCGGTCGCGCTCTGGCTGCTGGCGCTGCACACCTTCTGGCAGCGCCCCGCCGACCACGTCAAGGACGTCCCCGTGCCGGGCCCGGCGCCGGCGCCGCCGCTGCACGGGCTCGGCACGAAGCTGACGTTCATGTGGGAGCTGTTCCTGCCGCGCCTGCCCGGCATGACCGACCACCAGCCCGGCTACCCGCTGCGCGACGTCTGGGTGCGCGAGTGGACCGGGCACTTCGGCCAGCTCGACTACGGCTTCCCGCAGTGGGTCTACGACTGGTCGGGCCGGGCGCTGCTGGCGCTGGGCGCGATCGCCCTCGTCGGCCTGGTCGCGCGGGCGTGGCGCGCGCGGCGCGCGCCGTCGTGGGGCGCGCCGCTGCTCGTCTGCCTCGTGTTCGCGGCCGGTGTGGCGTTCGCGATCGGCTGGTCGCAGTGGTCGGCCGTGCAGGTCAGCGGGCCGCCGTTCGAGCAGGGCCGCTACCTGCTGCCGCTGCTGGGGCTGTACGCCGCGCTGGTCGCCGTGTGCGTGCGCGCGCTCGGCCGCCGCTGGGGGCCGCTGCTGGGCGCGGTGATCGTCGTCGCCTCGATCGGGCTGTCCGTCTACGCGCAGATGCTGACGATCGTCAGGTACGCGACGTGAGCGCCACGGAGGGTCTGCCATCCGTGTCTCGACTACGCTCAGCGCAGGTCGCCGGCATGTCGAGACACCTGGCCATCGTCCCCGCCTACAACGAGGAGGCCGCGATCGCGGAGGTCGTGCACGAGCTCGCCCGCGAGGCGCCGGCCTTCGACGTGCTCGTCGTCGACGACGGCTCGACCGACGCGACCGCCGAGCTCGCCCGCGCGGCGGGGGCGCGGGTGCTGCGGCTGCCGTTCAACCTCGGGATCGGCGGCGCCGTGCAGGCCGGCTACCAGTACGCGCTCGACGGCGACTACGACGTCGTCGTGCAGGTCGACGGCGACGGCCAGCACGACCCCGGCTGCCTGCCCAAGCTGCTCGAGCGGCTCGAGCAGGACGCCGAGCTCAACATGGTCGTCGGCTCGCGGTTCCTCGCCGAGGACGAGCGGGGCTACCGCTCGTCGCGCCCGCGCCGGCTCGGCATCCGCCTGTTCGCCTGGTTCCTCTCGATCGTCGTCGGCCGGCCGGTGACCGACCCGACGTCGGGGCTGCGGATGGTCGACCGTCGGGGCATCGAGCTGTTCGCGCGCGACTACCCGCACGACTACCCGGAGGTCGAGGCGGTGCTGCTGCTGCACCAGCACCGGCTGCGCGGGACCGAGGTGCCGGTGTCGATGCGCGAGCGCCGCGGCGGCGTCTCGTCGATCAACGCGCAGCGCTCGGTCTACTACATGGTCAAGGTGACGCTGGCGGTGCTCGTCGGCCTGCTGCGATCGCGGCCGACCGCCGTGACCGCCGCCGCGGCGCCGATCCGCGCGGAGCGGGCGCTCTGATGGCGCTGCGCATCCAGATCGTCTCGATCGTCGTCACCGCGCTGATCTTCGGCGTCGTCTTCGAGCTCGTGCGCCGGCGCCGGCTGATGGAGCGCTACGCGCTGCTGTGGATGTTCTGCAGCGGCCTGCTGCTCGCCCTGGCGGTCTGGAAGGGCGCGCTGCTCAAGCTCGCCTCGGCGGTCGGCATCTACTACGCCCCGAGCGCCCTGTTCGCGATCGCGCTCGCCAGCATCATGGTCATCCTGATGCACTTCTCGCTGGCGATCTCGCAGCTCGTCGACCAGAGCAAGGTGCTGGCCCAGCGGGTGGGCATCCTCCAGCAGCGCGTCGACGAGCTGGAGGCCGAGCTCGCGCACCGCGAGGGCGGCGTCGACCAGGACGACGAGGCCGAGAGCGCTGCCGAGCTCAGCCGCCGTTAGGGCCGCCGCGGCGCGCATCGTGCCGCCGCCGCTGCGCTGGATCGTGCTGGCCGTCGTCGTGCTGATGGCCGCCTGGATCTACCTCGTGCCCGCCTTCCAGGCGCCCGACGAGAACGCGCACTTCGGCTACGTCCAGCACCTCGCCGAGACCGGCCATCGCCCGGGCTCGAACCCGTTCTCGACGTACCGCTCGACCGAGCAGACCGCCGCCGCGCAGGCGTCGAACGCCGACCAGGTCGCCGGCGCGACCTACGCGCAGCCGATGTTCGACGACCGCGCCTACGACGCGTGGCGAGCGCGCTCGTTCACCGCCGAGCAGCGCGCCAACGGCCGCGGCCACAACCCGGCGGCCGGCAACCCGCCCGGCTACTACGCGCTCGCCGTCGTGCCCTACGCGATCGGCTCGGGGCTCGACCTGTTCGGCCGGGTGCTGCTGGTGCGGGCGATGGGGATCCTCTTCGCCGCGCTGCTGGCGATCGTCGGCTGGCACCTAGCGGCCTGCGTGATGCCCGGCTCGCGGTCGGCG
>DASZVK010000197.1:0-8185 GCA_035547175.1 Solirubrobacteraceae bacterium | reverse complement strand
GCCTGCGCGACGACTACGGGCTGTTCCTCGGCGGCGAGTTCCGCGCGCCCGCCGACGGGCGCAGCGAGCCGACGATCGACCCGGCGACCACCGAGCCGCTCGCGCGGGTCGCGTGGGCCGGGCCGGCCGACGTGCGCGCGGCGATCGACGCCGCCCGCGCCGTGCAGCCCGCCTGGGCGGCGCTGCCGGGCCGCGAGCGCGCCAAGTACCTGTTCCGGATCGCGCGGCTGATCCAGGAGCGCTCGCGCGAGCTGGCCGTGGTCGAGACGCTCGACGGCGGCAAGCCGCTGCGCGAGTCGCGCGACGTCGACGTGCCGCTCGCCGCGGCGCACTTCTTCCACTATGCCGGCTGGGCGGACAAGCTGAGCTACGGGGTGGGCGGCCGCGCCGTCGCGCCGATGGGCGTCGTCGGCCAGATCGTGCCGTGGAACTTCCCGCTGCTGATGGCGGCGTGGAAGCTGGCGCCGGCGCTGGCGTGCGGCAACGCGGCCGTGCTCAAGCCGGCCGAGACGACGCCGCTGACGGCGCTGCTGCTGGCCGAGATCTGCCAGGAGGCGCAGCTGCCCGCGGGCGTCGTCGCGATCCTGCCCGGCGACGGCGCGACCGGCGCCGAGCTGGTGCGCGCCGAGGGGATCGACAAGATCGCCTTCACCGGCTCGACGGCGGTCGGGCGCGAGATCCAGGCGGCGCTCGCCGGGCGCGACGTCGGCCTGACGCTCGAGCTGGGCGGCAAGTCGGCGAACATCGTCTTCGAGGACGCGGCGCTCGACCAGGCCGTCGAGGGGATCGTCAACGGGATCTTCTTCAACCAGGGCCACGTCTGCTGCGCCGGCTCGCGCCTGCTCGTGCAGGAGAGCGTCGCCGACGAGGTCGTCGCGCGGCTGTGGGAGCGGATGGGCCGCCTGCGCGTCGGCGACCCGCTCGACAAGAACACCGACGTCGGCGCGATCAACTCCGCCGAGCAGCTCGCGCGGATCGAGGAGCTGGTCGCGGCCGGCGAGCAGGAGGGCGCGGTGCGCCGCACGATCGCCTGCGAGCTGCCGGCGCGCGGCAACTGGTTCGCGCCGACGCTGCTGACCGACGTCGCGCCCGCGCACCGCGTGGCGACCGAGGAGATCTTCGGCCCCGTCGTCTCGGTGCTGACGTTCCGCACGCAGGCCGAGGCGATCGAGAAGGCCAACAACTCGCGCTACGGCCTCGCGGCCGGCATCTGGACCGACAAGGGCGCCAAGGCGTTCGAGGTCGCGGCGGCGCTGCGCGCCGGCGTGATCTGGCAGAACACCTACAACCACTTCGACCCGACGGCGGCGTTCGGCGGCTACAAGGAGAGCGGGTTCGGTCGCGAGGGCGGCCCCGCGGGCCTGCGCCCGTACCTGCGCGTGGCATGAGCGAGCGGCTGGGCGTGGCATGAGCGAGCGGCTCGCCGTCCGCAAGACGTACAAGCTGTGGATCGGCGGCGCCTTCGTGCGCTCGGAGTCGGGCCGCTCGGACGCCGTGCGCGGGCCGGGCGGCGAACACCTGGCGAACGTCCCGCGCGCCTCGCGCAAGGACGTGCGCGACGCGGTCGCGGCGGCGCGCCGGGCGTTCGAGCCGTGGGCGGCGCGGACGGCGTACAACCGCGGCCAGGTCCTCTACCGGGCGGCCGAGGCGCTCGAGTCGCGGCGCTCCGAGCTGGGCGAGCGCGTCGGCGCCGACGAGGTCGAGGCGGCGATCGACGTGCTGCTGCACTACGCCGGCTGGACCGACAAGCTCGCGCCCGTGCTCGGCGGCGTCAACCCGGTCGCCGCGCCGTTCCTGTCCTTCTCGCTGCCCGAGCCGACCGGCGTCGTCGGCGTGATCGCGCCCGACGCGCCGGCGCTGCTCGGGCTCGTGGCCGAGGTCGCGCCGGCGCTGGCGGCCGGCAACGCGGTCGTCGCCGTGCTCAGCGAGGCGGCGCCGCTGGCCGGGCTCGACCTCGGCGAGGTGCTCGGCGTCAGCGACGTGCCCGGCGGCGTGGTCAACCTGCTGTCGGGGCGCCGCGGCGAGCTGGCGCCGGCGCTCGGCGGCCACCGCGACCTCAACGCGATCGTCGACGCCAGCGGCGACGCCGAGCTGGGCGCCGAGCTCGACCGGCTGGCCTCCGAGACGATCAAGCGCGTGCGCCACGGCGCCGCTGCGACGAGCTACGACGAGGCCGTCGCCGACGCGCTGTCGCGCATCGAGGCGGTCGTCGAGCTGAAGACCGCCTGGCACCCGGTCGGGGCATAGACCGCTTCTCCACGCCCGGGCCGTCGGAGCGTGGCCGAGCTTGGCCGCGCATATCGAGGCCAACATCGGCCAGTCGGTGCGGGGCGTAGGCTCGGGCCGTGGGAAGCATTCTCGTCACCGGCAGCTCGGGGCACCTCGGCGAGGCGTTGATGCGGACGCTGCGCGCCGACGGCGTCGCGGCCGTCGGCCTCGACCTGGCGCCGGGCGCGTTCACGGACGTCGTCGGCTCGGTCGCCGACCGCGCGCTCGTGCGCGAGGCGCTCGACGGCGCGAGCGGGGTGCTGCACACCGCGACGCTGCACAAGCCGCAGGTCGCGACGCGCACGCGCGAGGAGTTCGTGCGGGCCAACGTGACCGGCACGCTCGTGCTCGCCGAGGAGGCCGCGGCGGCGGGCGTCGAGGCGTTCGTCTTCACCAGCTCGACGAGCGCCTTCGGGCGAGCGCTGCATCCGGCCGCCGGCGAGCCGGCGGCGTGGATCACCGAGGACGTCGTCGACCGGCCGCGCAACGTCTACGGCGTCACCAAGACGGCCGCCGAGGACCTCTGCGAGCTCGTGCACCGCGACGCCGGCCTGCCCGTCGTCGTGCTGCGCACGTCGCGCTTCTTCCCCGAGGGCGACGACCTCCTCGACCGCCGCTCCGAGTTCGACGACCTCAACCTGAAGGTCGTCGAGCTGCTCCATCGGCGCGTCGACCTCGCCGACGCCGTCGACGCCCACCGCCTCGCGCTCGAGCGCGCGCCGGCGCTCGGCTTCGACCGCCTCGTCGTCAGCGCGACCACGCCCCTCCGCCGCGAGGACGCCGCCGAGCTGCACGCCGACGCGCCGGCGGTCGTCTCCCGCCGCGCGCCCGGCTGGGAGGACGTCTTCGCCGCGCGCGGCTGGCGGATGCCCGGCGCGATCGACCGCGTCTACGACAACGCGCGCGCCCGCGAGCGGCTCGGCTGGGCGCCGCGCCACGACTTCGCCTCGGCGCTCGACGCGCTGCGCCGCGGCGAGGACCCGCGCAGCGAGCTGGCCCGGGTGATCGGCGCCAAGGGCTACGCCGGGTCGTCGGAGCTCTACGCGCCCGACGCGGCGGCCTAGCGCCGCCGTCCGCGTCCGAGCAGGCGCGCGAGGTTGAGGTCGTAGCCCCAGCCGAACGCCCTCGGCGTGAACAGCCGTGGGTCGTCGGGGTTCCACCAGCGCTCCTTGAGCCGCGCGGCCGTCGGGCGCCGCCAGTCGTAGGGGATGCCGAGGAAGGTCCCGGTCTTGGGCATGGCCCCAGGCTAGACGGCCGCCGCCGCCAGCGCCCCCTCGAGCCGCAGGATGCGGCGCAGGATCGCCAGCGACGAGGCGTACGTGGAGTCCATCCCGTAGTAGGACAGGCCGCGGGCGCCGAGCGTGCGCGCCTGGGTGTAGGGCGTGTCGGAGGCGTAGTGGATGATCCCGAAGTCGATCGGCAGCTTGGCGAAGTTGACCGCCTCGCCGAACGGGTGGCGCTCGGGGTCGGCGATCTCGTAGACGGCGGCGCAGAACGGGCCCGACTCCATCTCGACCACCGTGTACGCCTCGCGGTAGTAGAAGTCGAGGTAGGCGCGGTTCTGCAGGAACGTCGACTTGACCGTCACCGCGCGCTGGTTGTCGAGGCCGGTGCCGAAGCGCAGGTCGGCCGCCAGGTCGGCGACGTCGAAGACGTTGTCGAGCCAGTAGGTCGAGCCGCTGTGCTCGTCGTGGATCACGCTCGAGATCATCACGTCGCCGACGTCGGCGTTGAGCGTCGCCGCCTTGCCGAGCACGTAAACGCCGCGCAGCGCGCTGGCGTCGACGGCGACCTCGCGCAGGATGTTGTACGCCGCCGCGCCGAGCGGGTAGTCGATGTTGACGACGACCCCGCGCGAGGCGGCCAGCGCCTTCGCGTCGATCGCCCCCAGCCGCGGGTCGAGCCGGGAGGCGTCGAGCGCGCCGAGCGGCATGATCTGCGCCGGCACGCGCAGCGCGTTCGTCGAGCGGATGTGGGTCACGCCCGCCGCGCGCTCGGCGAGCGAGCGCTGGGCGCGGCCGTCGTCGTCGCCCAGGTCCCAGTAGTCGCGCGCGACGAAGTAGAGGAAGTTCTCCCACGAGCCCTTGCTGTGCCCGTCGCGGAACGCGCGCAGCTCGGCGTGCAGGATGTCGCTCTCCGGCAGCCCCTCGACGTACGCCACGAGCTCGTCCTCGTGCGCGCGCGCGATGCCGGTGACGATGTTGGTCAGCGAGTGCGTGTTGGAGCTGACGAAGTACAGCGGCCGGTCGACGAGCTCCTGGGCGGCCAGCTCGGCGCGCACCGGCGTCCACCAGCGCCGCGTCGTGCGCGCGTAGCCGATGTGGGTGCCGCCGAGCATCCGCACGTGCAGCGAGAGGCCGCGGTCGCCGGCGATGAACGCCATCCGCTCGGCGAAGCGCTCGCCCCAGGCGTCGCGCAGGCGCCGCCAGTCGTCGGCCTGCCCGCCGAGCGCCGCCGCGCAGCGCTCGGGCTCCAGCGGCCCGTCGTCGGGGAACGCCGCCGCGCGCGCCCGCAGCGCCATCTTGTTCCACTCGATCTGGAAGGCGACGAGCGTCGGCACGAGGTCGTCGACGTCGGAGACGCTCGCCAGCAGCACGGCGAGCGTCCGCTGCGGGCCGACGTACCAGCGACGCCGCCGCGCCGGGGCCTCGGCCTCGCGCCACGCGCCGACGTCGAGGCCCGCGGCGGCGAACGCCTCGACGTCCTGGCCCATCACGATCAGCTTGGCGTCGTCGGCGATCTCGTCGGGCAGGCGGCGGACCGCGTAGAGGAACGCGCCGAGGTCGAGCTCCTCGCTGGCGGCCAGCGGATGCAGGCTCGACGCCATCTGCCGGTGCGAGGTCTCCAGCACCCGCAGCCGCGTCTCGCCGCTGGAGCGCAGCAGCGTCGTGTACGTGCGCTGGTAGAGCTCGACCTCGTCGCTGAGCCGGTCGCCGCCCTCCTCGGGGACCGTGAGCGTCAGGCGGGCTACGGGCATCGCGGCTGCTACTCCTTGACGTAGGGGACGCCGATCGACCCGGGTGCGCGCGAGCGGCCGATCAGGCCGGCGACGGCGATCAGCGTCAGCAGGTAGGGCAACGCCTGGAAGAGCGTCGCGGTCGAGTCCGAGAACGTCGGCAGGCGGTCGGCCAGCGCGCTGGAGAAGCCGAACAGCAGCGTCGCCCAGAGCGCGCCGAGCGGCCGCCACCGGCCGAAGATCACCGCCGCCAGCGCGATGAAGCCGCGGCCCTCGGTCATGTTCTGGTTGAACGAGCCGACGAACGCGACCGACAGGTAGGCGCCGCCGACCGCGGCGAGCGTCCCCGACGCGACGACCGCCGCGTAGCGCGTGCGCAGCACCCCCACCCCGACCGTGTCGGCGGCGCGCGGCTTCTCGCCGACGGCCCGCAGCCGCAGCCCGCCGCGGGTGCGGAACAGGTAGACGGTCAGCGCGGGCACGAGCAGCACGGCGACCCATGTCAGCAGGTTGGCATGGCCGATCGCGTCGCCGAAGAACGCCCAGTGCCTGACCAGCGGCAGCGACACGTCGGGCGCGCGCGGCACGTCGTTGGGCGTGCCGTCGGCGCCGTAGTGGGCGACGAAGACGTAGCCGGTCACGCCCAGCGCGAGGAAGTTGACGGCCGTGCCGCTGACGACCTGGTCGGCGCGCAGGTGGATCGAGAACCACGCGTGCACCAGCGCGGTCAGGCCGCCCGCCAGCATCGCGATCAGCACGCCCAGCACCCACGATCCCGTCAGGTCGGCGCCCATCACGCCGAAGAACGCGCCCATCAGCATCATGCCCTCCAGGCCGATGTTGATGACGCCGCTGCGCTCGCTGACGATGCCGCCCAGCGCGGCGAACAGCAGCGGCGTCGCGTAGCGCAGCATCGCCGCGATCAGCGCCGACCAGGTGAAGACGTCGCGCAGGTTGCCGGTGCCCGAGCGCGTCGCGGCGATCGAGCCGACGACGGCCGCCGCGCCGAGCACGATCGCGACGATCCCCAGGCGCCGCTGCGCGCGCGCCGACCAGGCGCCGAGGCCGACGGCGACGGCGGCGATCGCGATCGACGGCCACGAGCTGCGCACCAGCGCCGGCGGCAGCGCGACGAACGCGGCGACGCAGGCCAGCGCGATCCCGGCGACCGCCGCGCGGCGCTCCGCGGGCCACGCGGTCACGCGCCCTCCTCGCCGGTCGCGCTCGGCAGCGGCGGCGGCCTGCGCCCGGGGACCAGCCGCGCGCCGCCGCGCAGCAGCCGCAGCGCGATCACGTCGGTCGAGACGACGAGCACGATCAGGCCCTGGATGATCAGCGTCAGGTAGCCGGCGAGCTGCGGGTCGAAGACGCTCGGGTCGAGGCTGCGCTGCGAGGTGCCGGTCAGCAGCGCGCCGAACAGCAGCGCCGAGGCGACCGTGCCACCGGCCGTGTTGCGCCCGAGCAGCGCCACCGCGATACCGAGGAAGCCGACCTGCGAGGCCTGGATGTCGTTGGTCGCCAGGCGGAACTGCCAGCCGAGCACGTCGAGCGTCCCGGCCATGCCGGCGAACAGGCCGCAGATCGCCATCACGCGGACGTAGTTGCGGGCGACGCTCATGCCGCCGTAGCGCGCCGCCTCGGGGTTGAAGCCGACCGCGCGCACCTCGTAGCCGGCCGTCGAGCGGTTCAGCAGCACCCAGTAGACGACCGCCGCCGCGAGCGCGACGAAGATCCCGACGTCGAGCCCCTGCAGCAGCGGGTTGCCCCAGAAGACCGGCAGCTTCGCCGACGCGACGACATCGCGTGAGATCGGCACCGACGGCCGCTCCGGGTTCTGCAGCGGCCCGCCGAGGCCGAACAGCCAGACGCCGACCCAGATCGCGATCCAGTTGAGCATGATCGTCGAGATCACCTCGTTGGCGCCGACGGTCGCCTTGAGGAGCCCCGCGATCCCCGCCCACGCCGCGCCGGCCAGCGAGCCGGCCGCGATCGCCAATACGACGTGGACCAGGTGCGGCATGCCGGCGAACGCCGAGCCGACCTCGACGGCGGCGATCCCGCCGACCGCGTACTGGCCCTGGCCGCCGATGTTGAACAGGCCGGCGCGGAAGGCGAACGCGACCGCCAGGCCGACGAGGATCAGCGGCGTCGTCGCCAGCAGCGTCTGCTGGAGCTCGAGCGCCGCGCGCACGCGCGTGTCGCCGCCGACCCACGGGAACAGCCAGTTCAGGCCCGTGCCGGTGAAGATCGCCCTGTAGGTGCTCAGCGGGTCGTGGCCGGTGACGAGCACGACGAGCCCGGCGACGACGAACGCGATCAGCACCGTCAGCAGCGGCACGATCACGCCGCCGCCGCGCACGTACTCGGCCAGCCGCGCCATCGTGCCGGGGACGTACTCGTCGAGGGGGTCGTCCGACGCCGCGGGCGCGCTGGGGAGCGGGCCGCTCATGCGGCGGCCCGCGACCGCCCGCCGCTCATCGCGATGCCCAGCTCCTCCTCGCCGGCGTCGGGCGGGAGCTCGCCGACGATGCGGCCCTCGTAGATGACGAGGATGCGGTCGGCCAGGGCGCGGACCTCCTCGGTCTCCAGCGAGACGAGCAGCACGCCGCGGCCGGCGTCGCGCGCGGCGATCAGCTTGCGATGGACGAACTCGATCGCGCCGACGTCGAGGCCGCGCGTCGGCTGGTGGGCGATCAGCAGCTTCGGGTTCGAGGCGATCTCGCGCGCGATGCAGACCTTCTGCTGGTTGCCGCCCGACAGCGACGCCGCGGGCGAGCGCTCGTCGCCGCCGCGCACGTCGTACTCGCTCAGCAGCGCCCGCGCGCGCCGCGCGATGCTGCGTACCCGCAGCATGCCGCGGCGGCTCAGCTCGGGCGAGCGGTACTCGCGCAGCGCCAGGTTCTCGGCCAGCGTGAACGGCAGCACGAGGCCGCGCCGGTGGCGGTCCTCGGCGATGTGGGC
>DASZVK010000196.1:0-15926 GCA_035547175.1 Solirubrobacteraceae bacterium | reverse complement strand
GGGCGCGGTCACTCCGGCGCGGGCGCCGCGTAGGGCCGCACCGGGTTGACCGCGATCGCGCCGCCGTCGACGCTGTAGACGCTGCCGCTGACGAACGACGCCGCCCCGGAGAGCAGGAAGGCGACGACCTCGGCGACCTCGTCGGTCGTCCCCGGGCGGCGCATCGGCGCCAGCAGCGCGCGGCTCGTGGTGCCCGACTCGCCCTGGGCCGTCTGGACCGCCGGGCCGAGCAGGTTGGTGGGCACGATCCCGGGCGCCACCGCGTTGACGCGCACGCCGAGCGGCCCGCCGTAGACGGCGGCCGAGCGCACGAGGCCGAGGATCGCGTGCTTGGAGACGTGGTACGGGATCAGGTCGGCGCCGCCGCCGAACGAGCAGATCGAGGCGGTCGCGACGATCGCGCCGCCGCCGCCCTGCTCGGCGTAGCGGCGGAACGCCGCGCGCATGCCGAGGAAGACGCCGCGGACGTTGACCGCCATCACGCGGTCGAACTCGGAGGCCTCGACGTCGGGCCAGGCCACGGGCGCCCCGGCGATGCCCGCGTTGAGGTGGTGCAGGTCGACGCGCCCGAAGCGCTCGACCGCCGCGTCGACGTAGCGCCCGACGCCCTCCTCGGTCGACACGTCGGCCTCGACGGCGAGCGCCTCGCCGTCGATCGCGGCGGCGACGGCCCGCGCGCGCTCCCCGTCGCTGTCGACGAGGACGACCCTCGCCCCGCCGACGGCCAGCCGCCGCGCCACCGCGGCGCCGATGCCGCTGCCCGCGCCGGTCACCACCGCCACCTTGTCCTGCAGGTCTCTCACCTGTCCTCCAACGAACGCGTTGCTTGACACGGCACCCCGCCAGGGGCGAAGATCGCCGAAGATTGTATGACGATCAGTCGAACGTACAGGATGACATGGCCTTCGGCGTGAACGACGCCGACCGCGCCGACGGGGCGGACGCCGTCGCGCCCAACCTGGCTGCGCAGGTGGCCCGCGTGGCCGCCCCGGTGCGCGAGCAGGTGCTCGACCTGCTGCGTCGCGAGATCGTCGAGATGCGCCTGCTCCCCGGCCAGCGGCTCGTCGAGCGCGAGCTGATCGAGCGCATCGGCGTCTCGCGCACGACGATCCGCGAGGCGTTGCGCGAGCTCGCGGCCGAAGGGCTGGTCACCACCATCCCGCAGAAGGGCGCGATCGTCGCCGCGCCCTCCTGGAAGGAGGCGGCCGAGGTCTACGAGGTCCGCGCCCTGCTGGAGGGCGCCGCGGCCCGCGAGTTCGCCGAGCGGGCCGACGACGACCAGGTCCGCGCGCTGCGCGAGGCGCTGGACGCCATCGAGCGCAGCGCCGACGCCGACGACCCCAAGAGCCTGCTGGCCGCCAAGGACCGCTTCTACGAGGTGCTGTTCGAGGGCGCCGGCAACGCGACCATCCGGCAGATCCTGGAGAGCCTCCAGGCCCGGGTGGCCGTCATGCGCGCGGCGTCGCTGCAGGCGTCCGGGCGCCCGGCGCAGTCGGCCGTCGAGATCCGCGCGATCGTCGAGGCGATCGAGCAGCGCGACGGCGCCGTCGCCGCCGAGGCGGCCTCCTACCACGTCCGCCGCGCCGCCCACGCCTGCTCGGCCCAGATCGACGCGACGCGCGACGGCGACGGGGCGGTGCGGCGATGAGCGACGCGCTCGACACCGGCCGCCGCATCCGTGGCGAGGTGCTGGGCGCCGCGCACGTCGAGCGCTCGCTGGCCGCCGCGTCGGAGTTCATGCGGCCGATGCAGGAGCTCGTCACCGCGTACTGCTGGGGCGTCGTCTGGGCCCGGCCCGGCCTCGAGCGCCGCGACCGGAGCATCGCCAACCTCGCGATGCTGACCGCGCTCGGCCGCTCGCACGAGCTGGCCGTGCACGTTCGCGGCGCCCTGCGCAACGGCTGCACCGTGCAGGAGATCCAGGAGGTCCTCCTGCAGGCGGCCGTCTACTGCGGGGTCCCCGCCGCCATGGAGGCGTTCCGGGTGGCCGAGGAGGCGATCGCGAGCTTCGAGGAGGAGCGCGATGACGCCGCCTGAGCGGCGCTGATGTACCCGGGGCTGACGCCCCGATCGAAGAACGCCAAAGGAGGAGGAAGCACACGCATGAAGTCCCATCGGAAGTTGCGAAAGCGGTCGGCCTTCGCGGTCGCCGCCGTCGCGGCCGCCGCCTGCGTCGCGGTGGCCGTCCCGGTGTCGTCGTCGAGCGCGGCGGGCACCATCCTGGTCGGCTCGATCGCCGGCACCACCGGCGCCTACGGCAGCACCGGCGTTGCCATGGTCAACGGCGCCAAGCTCGCCGTCGAGGACGTCAACGCCAAGGGCGGCGTGCTGGGCAAGAAGTTCCGGCTGGAGTCCCACAACGACCAGGCCTCGGCCACGCTGTCCTCCCAGCTCTTCCAGAAGCTGGTCAGCGCCGGCGCGGTCGCCGTCCTGGGCTCCGGGGACACCGGCCCGGCCACGTCGGCCATGGCCCAGCGCCTGCACATCCCCAACATCGGCGCGGTCGACGACGCCGGGATCACGATCTACCCGAACGGGCCGTCCAAGCCGCCCTTCGAGTGGGTCTGGAGCTGGGGCCTGAACACGTTCGGGTGGGGCGGCATCGCCGCGCGCTACGCCCTCGACAACTGCAAGGGCCTCGCCGTGCTCCACGACCCGTCGACCTACGGCGGCGGCGGCGACGCGGCGATCAAGCTGGCCTACAAGAAGGCGGGCAAGAAGCTCCTCCTGGACAACACGATCAGCGAGGACTGGTCGACCGGCGCCACCGTCGGGCTGACCAACGAGATCAACAAGATCAAGGCCGCCGGCGCCGACTGCGTGGTCGTCTGGCTGACGCCGCAGAACACCGCCCGCTTCGCCCAGACGCTCAAGAGCACGGGCGTGAAGCTGACGCTGATCGGCAACGACGAGATCAACGCCGACAACACCTTCTCCAAGCTGGCCAAGAGCGCCGGGGACGGGGCGATCGGCGCGTCGCTGACCACGTGGGTGCACCCCAACGCGGCCCTGAAGGCGTTCCTGAAGCGCTACAAGGCGCGCTTCCACATCGACGCGACGCCGTTCGCCGTGGCGAACTACGACGCGACGATGATGCTGGCCGCCGTGATCAAGAAGGTCGGGTCGACGGACCCGAACAAGCTCAAGGACGGCTTCAACGGCGTGAAGAACTTCCGCGGGCTCAACGGCGTGGTCTCGTTCAGCAAGCAGAACCACGCCACGATCACCGAGAAGCAGCTCACGCTGGTCAAGTACAACGCGGCCAAGGACGCCTGGCTGCCCCTGAAGTAGCGGCCCGGCGGCCGGGGCGGGGCCATGTGCCCCGCCCCGGCGCCGCCGGCGCGGACGTCGCATCGAGCATGGAGGAGGAGGACCGATGAGCAGCACCGAGTTGACCGATCGCCAGCGCCAGCTGCGCGACGAGTTCATCGACAACCGGGGCTACTGGAGCCCGTTCTGGGAGGGCCTGCTCACCTCGGACGAGGACTTCTTCGAGTCCTACCTGCGGTTCTCGTCCGTCCCCTGGCGCTCGGGCCCGCTGGACCCGAAGGTCAAGGAGCTCGTCTACATCGCCGTCGACGCGGCGGCCACGCACCTGTTCGTGCCCGGCATCCGCCAGCACATCAAGCAGGCGCTGGCCCTGGGCGCCACGGCGGACGAGATCATGGAGGTGCTCGAGCTGACCTCGACGCTGGGCATCCACGCCTGCAACATCGGCGTGCCGATCCTGGTCGAGGAGCTCGAGGCCGCCGGCCAGCCGCTGTCGCTGGAGCTCGACGAGCGCCAGGAGGCGCTGAAGGCCGACTTCACCGAGAAACGCGGCTACTGGCACCCCTTCTGGCACGAGATCCTGGCTCTCGACCCCGACTTCTTCGAGTCCTACATCCACTTCTCGTCGGTGCCCTGGGTGTCCGGCACCCTCGAGCCGAAGGTCAAGGAGCTCATCTACACGGCCTTCGACGTCTCGGCGACGCACCTCTACGAGCCCGGCCTGCGGCTGCACATCAAGAACGCCATCGGCTACGGCGCCACCAAGGAGGAGGTGCTCGAGGTCATGGAGCTGGCCAGCGTCATCGGCATCCACTCGTGCGTGGTGGGCGTGCCCATGCTGCTCGAGGAGCTGGCCGCCGCCGAGGGGACGGCGGCATGACGACCGCCGCCGACGTGCCGGTCGAGCTCTACCGGCGCTACAAGTCGCTCGCGCTGGCCACCGGCGCGGCGCTCGTCCTCGACACGCCCGTCGACGACCTCGCGCAGCCCGTCGTCGCGCTGCGCCGCGACGCCGCCGGCACCGCGTTCGCCGAGCCCGCCGCCACGCTCGCGCGGCTGGTCGAGCGGGCGCTGGCGGGCGCCGCGACCGATGCCGACGTCGAGCAGGTGCGGGCCTCGCACCGCCGCGTCCGGCGCGAGGTCTGGCGCGTGCACCCCTGCGAGTACGTGCCGTGCTGCGCGGGCGCGGCGCACGACCATCGATAGGAGATCCCATGGCCGACTATTCGATCTGGGTCGTCGAGTACGCGCGCGTCAACGAGTTCGCTCGCGCGCTGCTGCTCTACGGCCAGTGGAACACGGGCACGACGATCGCGCCCTACTGCTACGCCGTGCTCAAGGGCGAGGGCCACCTCGCGGTGATCGACAGCGGCTACAACCACGCCGAGCTGGGAGCCGAGCTGGCCGAGTCCTACGGCGTCAGCGACTGGCAGCCGCCCGAGGTCGTTCTCGGCCAGATCGGGCTCGACCCGGCGGACGTCGACACGATGATCCTCACCCACAACCACTTCGACCACGCCGGCGGGGTCGAGGGCTTCCCCAACGCGCACGTCTACATCCAGGAGCGCGAGATCTCCAAGTACCTGTGGGCGGCGGGGCTCCCCGACCGCATGCAGTGGCTGACGTCGGCGACCGACCCCGACCTCGTGCTGTGGCTGGTCAACCGCATGAAGCGCGGCCGGCTCACGCTGCTCTCCGAGGAGACGGAGGTGCTGCCGGGCGTGCGCGCGGTGCCGGCCCACGACACGCACACCGCCGGCTCGCAGTACGTGACGCTCGAGAACGAGCGCGACGGGCGCTGGCTGTTCGCCGGCGACAACGCCTACGTCTACGAGAACTTCACCGGCCTGGGCGACGGGCGCTTCAACCCGATCGGGCTGATCTTCGGCAGCGTCGAGCGCTGCGTGCTGACCATGGAGGACATGTGGCAGTACGTCGGCCAGGACGTCGAGCGCATCGTCCCCTTCCACGAGCAGAACATCTGGAGTCGCTTCCCCTCGCGGCAGTTCGACACCAGCCTGCACGTCGCCGAGCTGTCGCTCGCCGCCGGCGAGCCCAGCCGCGTGGACCCGGCCTACGCGACGTCATGACGGCGCCGGCCTCCGAGCTGTCCGCCGGGCTGATCGGCCTGGGCAACATGGGCGGCCGCATCGCGCGGCGCATCCGCGACGCCGGCGTGCCGGTGCGCGGCTTCGACGTGAGCGCCGAGCAGGCGCGCGAGGCGGGGGTCGACGTCGCCGCCTCGATCGCCGAGCTGGCCGAGGCGGTCGACGTCGTCCTGCTCTCGCTGCCCGACAGCACGGTGATCGAGCAGGTCGTCCTCGGCGACGGCGGGCTGCTGGGCGCCGTGCGCGCGGGCCAGGTCGTCGTCGACCTCAGCACCGCGGCGCCGAGCTCGACCGTGCGCCTGCACGCGGCGCTGGCCGAGCGCGGCGTCGAGCTGCTCGACGCCGGGATCTCGGGCGGCGCCGCTGCGGCCGAGCAGGGGACCCTGGCCATCATGGTGGGCGGCTCGGCCGCGGCGCTCGAGCGGGTGCGGCCGATCCTGGAGGCGTTCAGCGCCGGCGTCTACCACATGGGCGAGAGCGGGGCCGGCCACGTCGCCAAGCTGCTCAACAACTTCCTCAACGGCATCAGCCTGGCCGCCACCGCCGAGGTGATGGTGGCCGGCAAGCGGGCCGGGCTCGACCTCGCGCAGCTGCTGGACGTGATCAACCACTCCAGCGGGGTCAACTTCGCCACGCTGAACCGCTTCCCGCGCATCGTCCAGGGCGACTACCTCGAGGGCGGGCTGACCAGCAACCTGATGGCCAAGGACATCCGGCTCTACCTCGAGTACCTCCAGCAGGTCGAGGTGACGAGCTTCACCGGCACGGCGTGCCTGGGCGCGTTCACGCTGGCCACCGCGCTGGGCTACGGCGACCAGATCTCCAACCGCGTCGTCGATGCGATCGGCGACGTCGCCGGCGGGGTGCGCCTCCACGACCCGTCCGACGCGGGGAGCTGATGCTGCAGGTCCTGCTCAGCGGCCTCGCGATAGGGGCCATCTACGGCCTGGTCGGGATGGGCTTCGCGATCGCGTTCTACGTCACGCGGGTCATCAACTTCGCCGAGGGCCAGCTGCTCATGGTCGCGGTGCTGATCACGGCGGCGCTGGCCCGCGGCGGCATGAGCCCGGTGCTGGCGCTGGTCATCGGGATCCTGGCGTCGGCGGCGATGGGGGCCGCGATCTACCTGCTGGCCGTGCGGCCGGTGCTCGCCTTCGACCGCTTCAGCTTCGCCTGGCTGGTCAGCACGCTGGGCGTCGCGCTGATGCTCGAGAACGGCGCCGCGCTGATCTGGGGGCCGACGTCGCGCTCGTTCCCGGCGCTGCTGAACGGCACCAGCCTCCACATCGGCGACGCCACGCTGACGCTCCAGGAGGCGGTGACGATCGGGGTCGCCGTCGTGCTCCCGCTCGCCTTCGAGGCCTTCCGCCGCCGGACGCTGTTCGGCAAGCTCGGCATGGCCATCGCCCACGATCCCGAGATGGCGCGGGCGTGCGGGGCGAACACCGCCGTCGTGGCCACCGTCGCCTTCGCCATCGCCGGGGCGTTCGCCGGCGTGGCCGGCATCCTCATCGGGCCGATCACCTACTCGAACCCCTACCTGGGCGACAGCTACGGCATCGCCGGGTTCGTCGCGCTGATGATCGGCGGCACGGCGCGGCCGGTGGCCGCGGTGGCCGGCGGCTTCCTGCTCGGCGTCCTGGGCGAGGCGGCCAACCACGTCATCAACACCCAGGCCTCCGACTGGTTCCCGTTCGTGGTGGTCGTGGTCATCCTGCTGTTCGCGCCCGAGGGCCTGCTGTCGCTCGGCGCCCCGCTGCGCCGGTTGGTGCGGGGCCGGCGCGGCGGCCGCCTGGCGGAGCCGGCAGCATGAGCGCGCTCGCGCTGCGCCGTGCCCGGCGCGCCTCCGGGCCGGTGACGCTCGTCGTGTGCCTGGCCGCCTACGTCGGCTTCGCCTACTGGGCGGCCAACAGCTCGCTCTACGACCAGAGCCTCGTGCTGGTCGCGGCGATCTTCGCGATGCTCGCGCTGAGCCTCGACATGGTGGCCGGGATGGCCGGCCTGTACTCGCTCGGGCACGCCGGCCTGTTCGCGATCGGGGCCTACACGACGACGCTGCTCTACAACGACCACCACTGGAACCTGTTCGTGCTGCTGCCGGTGTGCCTGGCCGGCGTCGGGGCGGTAGGGCTGCTGCTGGGCGCGATCTCGCTGCGCGTCAGCGGCCTGTACTTCGCGATCACGACGTTCGTCTTCACGCTCGTGCTGACGGTCATCGCCAGCGACTTCAAGTTCACCGGCGGCGACGGCGGGCTGGTGGGGCCCCTGTTCCCGGACTTCCCGTCGTCGCTCGACTGGGCGGGGCGCTCGCTCATCTGGTGCTGCCTGGCGCTGCTGCTGCTCACCTGCCTGATCGTGCTGGCCATCCGGCGCTCGCCGCTGTACCCGGTCCTCCTGGCCACCCGCGACGCCGAGCCGTTCGCCGCCGCGGCCGGAGCGCCCACCGCCCTGGTGCGCATCGGGCTCTTCGGCCTGTCGGCGATGATCGCGGGCGGCGCGGGCTGGCTGTTCGCCTTCCAGGGGATCATCTCGCCCGGGCAGTTCACCTGGTCGGTGTCGGTGAACATCCTCGTGATGGTGATCCTGGGCGGGATCAACACGACGCTCGGCCCGATCATCGGGGCGGCCTTCGTCACGATCTTCCCGGCCGAGGTCAACATCAACCCGTTCTGGCAGGAGATCCTCTTCGGCGGGCTGTTCGTGGCCGTCATCATCGCCTTCCCCAGCGGCGTCGTCGGCCTGCTGCGCCTCGGCGCGCGGCGGGCGCGCGAGGCGCTGCGCGGCGGCCGGGCGACGACGCCCGCCGTCGTCACCGACGGGGCGCCGGCACCGGTCGACAGCGAGGCGGTGGAGGCGATCGCCGAGGCCTCCGAGGAGGCCGCGCCGGACGTGCGCCGCGCGACCGAGGGCCCGCCGGCCATCGCCTGCCGCGACGTCGTCTTCCGCTACGACGGCGGGCCGCTCGTCCTCAATCGCGTCGACTTCACCGTCCGGCCGGGGACGATCCACGGCCTGATCGGTCCCAACGGCTCGGGCAAGAGCACGCTGGTCGACCTGATCAGCGGGCGCCTGCAGCCCGAGGGCGGCACGATCGAGGTCGAGGGCGCGCGCGTGGACCGCCACGGCGTCGTCACGCGCGTGCGCCACGGCGTGGCACGGACCTTCCAGTCCGCCTTCCTCGTCCAGGAGCTGTCGACCGGCCAGAACGTGCAGGTCGGCCTCTACTCGCGCATCCCGCGCCTGGCCGCGCGCTCGCTGGCCTGGCCGGCGCTGCCGTCGGCCCGGCGCGACGACCGGCGCATCCGCCGGGTGGTCGGCGATGCGCTCGAGCTGGTGGGCGAGTCCGCGTGGGCCGACGTGCGGATCGCCGACGCCCCCCACGGCGTAGCCCAGCTCACGCAGCTGGCCGCCGCGTGCTCGTGGGGGCCGCGGACGCTGATCCTCGACGAGCCGCTCGCCGGGCTCGCGCCCAGCGAGGTCGAGCACGCCGCCGAGGTGCTGACCCGCCTGAGGACCTCCGGCGTGAGCATCGTGCTCATCGAGCACCAGCCGCGCTTCGTCTTCGCCCTGTGCGACGACGTCACCGTGCTGGCCGCGGGCGAGGTGGTGGCCAGCGGGCCGGCGGCCGAGGTCCGCGAGGACGCCCAGGTGCGGGAGGTCTACCTCGGCCAATGAGCGCCGCCACCGCCACCAACGCGCTGGAGATCCGCGGCCTGAGCGCGGGCTACGGCCGCTACGACGTGCTGCGCGACGTGAGCCTGCACGTGGCCCCCGGCGAGGCGGTCGCCGTGCTCGGGCCCAACGGCGCGGGCAAGACGACGGTGCTGCGCTCGATCATGGGCATGGTCAAGCATCGCCGCGGCGAGATCAGCGTGGACGGCGTCGACGTCTCGAGGCTGCCCGCCCACCGGGTGGCTCGCGGCCACGCCGCCCTCGTGCCCGAGGGCCGGCGCCTGTTCGTCGACCAGCCGATCGAGGACAACCTGCTGCTCGGCGCGCTGCATCTGCGGCGCGAGCGCGAGCGCGTGCAGGCGCTGCTGGAGTCGGTCTACGCCCTCTTCCCCGTGCTGCGCGAGGCCCGGCGCCGACCCGCCGGGGCGCTGAGCGGCGGCCAGCAGCAGATGGTGGCGATCGGGCGGATGCTGATGAGCGACCCCAGGCTCCTGCTGCTGGACGAGCCGTCGCTCGGGCTGGCGCCGCTGGCCATCAACGAGGTCGCCGACGCGCTGGAGGAGCTGCGCCGCCAGGGCCGCTCGATCCTCGTCGTCGAGCAGCGGGTCGACCTCGCGCTGCGCATCTGCGACCGGCTCTACGTGCTGGCCAGCGGGGAGATCGTGCTCGAGGAGCTCGCGTCGACCGTCGGCGGCGACGACCGCTCGCTGATCGACGCCTACCTGGGCTGAGGCCGAGGGCCGCCGGGCCCAGGCCCGCCGACGAGGCCGGGCCGGGCCGCCTCGAGGCCGACCACGATCTCCGGCACGACGAGCGCGATCGTCACGCACAGCGGCAGCGCCCAGCCGCCCGAGAGGTCGTGCAGGGCGCCGATCAGCAGCGGGCCGACGGCGGCGAGCGTGTAGCCGACCGACTGCGTCATGCTCGACAGCTCCGCCGCGTGCTCGCGGTCCGGAGAGCGCAGCACGACGAGCGTCAGGGCGAGGGCGAACAGGCCGCCCTGACCGAGGCCCAGCAGCGTGACCCAGAGCCCGGCCAGCGCCGCCGGGGCGATCAGCACGCCGGCGAAGCCGGCGGCCGCGGTGAGGCTGGCGAGCAGCAGCATGGCTCGCTGGTCGGCTCGCCGGCTGGCCAGCAACGACGTCAGCAGGCCCGCCGGGATCCCCACCACCTGCCCGACCCCGGCGAGCAGGCCGGCGGTGCCGGAGCTGATCCCGTGCGCCTGGAAGATGTCCGGCAGCCACGCGACCCCGATGTAGAACACGAGCGACTGCAGGCCCATGAGCAGCGTCACGCGCCAGGCCAGGCGGTCGCGCCAGAGCGTCACGCGGTGCCGTTCGGCGATGCGCTCGCCCCGCCGCCCATCGCCGATCTGCGGCGCCCAGGCCAGCGCCGCGAGCAGCGCCGGGATCGACCACGCGGCGAGCGCCACCCGCCACGAGCCGCCCGCCGCATGCTCGATCGGCACGGTCAGGCCGGTGGCGAGCGCGGCGCCGCCGCTGAGGCCGCCGGCGTAGATCCCCATGACGGCCGGCGCGCGGCGGCCGAGACGGTGCTTGACGATCTCGGGCACGAGCACGTTGCCGATCGCGATCCCGCAGCCGGCGACCACGGTGCCGGCGAACAGCGGCGCGGTCGTGCCGGCCCAGCGCAGCGCGACCCCGGCCGCGATCGCCACGAGGCAGCCGAGCACGACCCGCTCGGAGCCCAGGCGGCGTCCCAGCGAGGGGCCGAGCGGCGCCACGAGGCCGAGCGCGAGCAGCGGCGTGGTCGTCAGCAGCCCCATCGTCGCGCTCGACAGCCCGAGGTCGCCGCGGACGTCGTCGACGACCGGGCTGACGCTCGTGATCGCGAAGCGCAGGTTGACCGCGACGAGGACGATGCCCGCCAGCAGCGGGACGGCGCCGCCCGCGCGCGGGGCGCGGGCGGCGGTGGGATGGCCTGGGTCGGAGGGCGCGCCGATGCACGACATCATCGCCGCACGCGCCCGAGGGTGCGTGACCGCGCCCGGCCCGGCGGCGGCTCCCCGTCAGAGCGGCTTGTCGAGGATGAACATCTCGGCCGCGATGTCGGGGTCGAGGTAGTTGCCGCTGATGAAGGCGACGACCTTGCGGCCGGTCAGGCGCTCGACGGCGTCGCGGAAGTCGGACTCCATCGTCTCCTGGAAGAGGTGGCGCATGCTGTTGACCGCGTCCGTGCGGCCGGTCCTGGTGAGCGTCCGCTCGGCCGGCGTGAGCACCTCGTACATGAGCGTGACCAGGACGTTGCCGTGGTAGAAGGTCGACGCCGTCTTCGGGCCGCGCCCCAGGTGCTTGGTGTGGATGCCGATCAGGGCGCTCGTGATCGCCGCGTTGAGCTCGCCGCGCGGAAGTGGGGCGTGCTCGGCCATCAGCAGATCTCCGTCCGCGGAGTGCGCAGCAGGAGCATGGATCGAAAGTACCCCGTCATGGCTCGTCGCAAATGGCGGCGACGAGCCAACGCGCAGCGCGAGTCCGCACGTGTACTCATCCGTTCCGAGAACACACGACCGCGCCCACTCGGAGAGCACGCGTTCGCGCGCGAGAATCTAGCAGGCGCCTCGGCGGCTGGTCAGAGCGCTTCGTCGAGGACGAATGTCGTCGCGCTGACGTCGGGCTCGAAGTGCATGGCGTGCAGCACGGCGGTGACCGTGCGGTCGGTCAGCTGCTCGACGGCGGCCCTGAGATCGGGGTGCATGACCTCGTGAAGCTGCTGGTGGAGATCGCGCACGGCGGCATGGCTGCTGCCGTCGCTGGCCAGCGACCTCTCGGCGGGAGTCAGGACGTCGTGCATGAGCGTGACCACGACGTTCGTGTCGTGGAACGTCACCGCCTTCGCCGGCACGTGACTGAGATGCTCGGCGTGGATGCCGACGAGCGCGTCGGTGACCGCGGCGTTCAACGCGTCGCCTGTCAGGGGGTGGGTTCGCGGCACGGGGACAGGCTCCTCTGCTGTCATCGCCGCCGGCGCTCCCACGGAAGCGGTCTGGCGACCAGAGACGTCGGCCATGAGCGGAAGCTCCACAAAAGCTACTCCTGTCGCCTTGCCACTGCCGGGCATGTCGCGTCGTGCTAGCGTCAGCCGAGGCGAGGACGTGCCACTCCGGCGGCGTCTTTGTCTCTTGTGAAGACGGGTGCGCAACCTCGCGCAGCTGCGCGGAGCGGCCCTTCGGATTCTCTGGACCTCGCAGGGAGGGTTCATGCCAGACCGAAGGCCGATGCCGGACCGAAGCTGGATCCGCTGCACGTCCTGCCACGCCAGCGTCGCGCTGGTGGTGCTGTGGGCCACCAAGGCGTGCCCACACTGCCGGCAGCCGATGCGCGACATCCTGCCGCCCGCCCAGCGTGGGCGGCTCGGGCCCACGACCACCCCCGAGCGCTCGGCCTGACGATGAGCGCCCCGAGCCCAGATGCCGGACGCGACGCGGACGCCCGACACGCGAGGGCCGTCGTGAGCAGCCTCCGGCATGCCGACCGCGCGGCCGAGCGCGGCGATCACGCAGACGCGCTGGGCTGGCTGCGGGCCATCGAGGCCTGCGGCGACTCGCTTCCCGAGGAGTACGCGGCCAAGCAGCAGGCCTGGCGGCGGGCGCTCAGAGACCTGCCATAGTCGCCATGGGTCCCCCCGAGCCACGCGACGACGACGCCCTCCGCATCGGCGTCGACCTCGAGCGAATGCGTCTTGAGCACAGAGCCCACCGGGTCCGCCGCGTCATCGCCGTGCTGCGCAACCTCGCGGCGACACGGTCTCCCACCGATCGGGGCGCGTCGGCGCTTCGCCGGGCGATCGACGGCTTCTCCGACGAGCTCGCGCACCTCGACCGCCGCCTCCACGAGATCGGACGCGCCTCGCCGGCGGCGACGACGGGAGACGACGCGCCATAGCCGTCCGCCCCGGCGCTCGCCGAGCGCTTACGCGCCAGGAGCGGGGCGGGCGATGAGTTCCGCCCGGCGGTCGGGTCTGAGGCGGTGAAGGACCCAACGACCGAAGGAGCCCTCTTGCCTCGCATGATCTTCGTCAACCTCCCGGTCGCCGACGTGGAGGCCGCCAAGGCCTTCTACGTGGCGCTCGGGCTCAAGGTCAACCCGCTGTTCACCGACGACGTCTGCGCCGCGATCGTCGCCGAGGACAACATCGTCCTCATGCTGCTCGCCGAGCCGCGCTTCCGCGACTTCATCGAGGGCGAGATCGCGCCGCGCGACGCGACCGAGGTCCTCGTCTGCTTCTCGGCCGAGAGCCGCGCGGCCGTCGACGAGATGGCCGACGCCGCGCTGGCCGCCGGCGGCGGCGCGTGGAAGCAGCCGCAGGACTTCGGGCACATGTACGGCCGCTCGTTCCGCGACCTCGACGGCCACGTCGTCGAGGTGATGTGGATGGACGTCCAGGCGCACACCGGCCTGACGCCGGACGAGGTCATCGCCGCCGCGCAGTAGGGGCGTACGATCGCACCGTGCTCGCAGCAGCCCCCACCGTCGACGAGCTCGAGGCCCATCGGCCCGCGCTGACGGCGTACTGCTACCGCATGCTCGGCTCGCCGTTCTCGGCCGAGGACGCCGTGCAGGAGACGCTGCTGCGAGCGTGGCGCGGCGCGGCGCGCTTCGAGGGCCGCGCCGCCGTCAAGTCGTGGCTGTACCGCATCGCCACGAACGTCTGCCTGCGGGAGATCGAGCGCGCCCGGCGGCGGGCCCGCCCGATGGACCTGGGCCCGGCCCGGGCACCGGAGGTCGAGCACCTCGGCGGCCGCGACGCCGACTCCTGGATCGAGCCGCTGCCGATGGCGATGATCGCCGGCGAGGACCCGGCCGACGCGGTCGTCTCGCGCGAGTCGGTGCGCCTGGCGTTCGTCGCGGCGCTGCAGCGCCTGCCGGCGCGCCAGCGCGCCGCGCTCGTGCTGTGCGAGGTGCTGCACTGGACGGCCGCGGAGGCCGCGGAGCTGCTGGAGGCCAGCGAGGCCTCGGTCAACAGCGCGCTGCAGCGGGCGCGCGGGGCGCTGCGCGACCTCGACCGCGACGGCATGGCCTCCGAGGACGGCGCCGACCGCGCCGTCCTCGACCGCTGGGTCGCCGCCTTCGAGGCCTACGACCTCGACGCGCTCGCCACGCTGATGCGCGAGGACGTCGTGCAGTCGATGCCGCCCTACGAGCTCTGGCTCGACAACCGCGCCGACCTGCTCGCGTGGATGGCCGGTCCGGGGGCCGGATGCGCGGGCTCCCGGATCCTGCCCGCCGGCACGGCCAACGGCCTGCCGGCGTTCGCGCAGTACCGCCCCGACCCGGCCGGCGGCCACGCGCCCTGGGGCCTGCACGTCCTCGACGTGGCCGACGGGGGCATCGCGGAGGTCACGGTGTTCCTCGACGTCGAGCGCCTGTTCGGGCTCTTCGGCCTGCCGGCGCACCTGTAGGGGACGGCCGTGCTGACCGCGCTGCTCGCGGGCACCACGATCGTCGACGCCGCCGCGCTGCCCGCCGACCTGCGGACGCTGGACGAGCTCGCCGGCCTGGCGCTCGCCGTGCGCCGCCGCGGCGGCGTCCTGCGCCTCCATCGCGTGCCCGACGACCTGCGCGCCCTGATCCGCCTGGCCGGGCTCGAGCGGGCCATCGGGGCCTGAGGCCAGGCGTCAGGCTCTTCGATCGTGTCCGGTCGAGCGCATGTCGCCGGCCTCAGCGGCGCCGAGGCTCGCCGTCGCCTGGCGCGCGACGGGCCCAACGTCCTGCCCGCGCCGCCGCGGCCGGGAATCGGCGGCCGCCTCGCCGCACAGCTGCGCAGCCCGCTGATCGGGCTGCTTGGCGTGGCGGCCGCGCTCGCGCTCGCGCTCGGCCATGCCCTGGACGCCGCGGTGATCCTCGTCGTCGTCGTCGCCAACGCCGTGCTCGACGTCTGGCAGGGGGTGCGCGCCGACCGAGCGGCCCACGCGCTGCGCGAGCTGCTGCGGCCACGGGCGGTCGCCGAGCGCGACGGCCGGCGCGTGGAGGTCGAGGTGGCGGAGATCGTCGTCGGCGACGTGGTCGTGCTCGACGCGGGCGACCGCGTGCCGGCCGACGGGCGGATCCTCGAGGCGCGAAACCTCGAGCTCGACGAGTCGCTCGTGACCGGCGAGTCGCTGCCCGTCGAGCGCGCCGACGGCGAGCTGCTCGCGGGCACGACCGTCGTGCGCGGGCTGGCGCGCATGGCCGTCGCGCGAACCGGCGCCGCCACTCGGCTCGGGGCGATCGTCGCTGCCGCGACGGAGGCCCGCCCGGCGACCCCGCTGGAGCGCCAGCTGGGACGCTTCGCCGCCCTCCTGCTGCGTGCGGCCGGCGCGCTGTGCCTGGCCCTGACGGCGACGGCGTGGGCCTACGGCGGGTCGCTCGGCGAGTCGCTGCTCACCGGCGTGGCGCTGGCGGTCGCCGCGATCCCGGAGGGGCTGCCCGCCGTCGTGTCGATCACGCTCGCCCTGGGGGTGCGCCAGCTCGCGCAGCGGGGAGCGATCGTTCGCGCCCCGCACGCGGTCGAGACGCTCGGCTGCACGACGACGATCTGCGCCGACAAGACGGGCACGCTGACCGAGAACCGCATGGAGGTCGCGCGCGTCGCGGACCTGTCCGGCGCCGAGATCGGCCTGCCGGTCGCCTCCCTGCCGCCGGCCGTCGCGGACCTGCTGCTGGCCGCGGCGCTGGCCAGCGAGACCTCGCTGCTCGACGACGCGGGCCCCGAGACCGTCGAGGCGACGGACGCGGCCGTCCTGCGAGCCGCCGTGGCGGCGGGCGCCCGAGACCGGGCCCGCCGCGAGGGCGTCGTCGTGCTCGCCGTCGAGCCGTTCGACAGCGGTCGCCGGTATGCCGCGGCGCTGGTCGGGCGCCCCGGCGGGCCGCGCACGAT
>DASZVK010000195.1:0-20678 GCA_035547175.1 Solirubrobacteraceae bacterium | reverse complement strand
GCTGCTGCGCCCGGAGCCGCGCCTGGAGATGGGAGCCGCGCTGGCGCGCGCCGGCGCGAGCGCGATGGTCGACCTCTCCGACGGGCTCGCCACCGACCTCGCGCACGTCGCGCGCGCGAGCGGCGCGCGCGTCGAGGTCGGGCTCGCGGCGCTGCCGCGGGCGCCGGGCGCGAGCGCCGAGCAGGCCGCCGCGGGCGGCGAGGACTTCGAGCTGTGCGCCTGCCTGCCACCGACCGTCGCCGTCCCGGACGGCTGCACGGTCGTCGGGCGCGTCGTCGCCGGGCCGCCGGGCCTGGCGCTGCTCGACCGGTCGGGGGCGCCGGTCGCCCTGACCGGCTGGGAGCACCGCTTCTAGGAGGAGGACGCCCGCCGAGGCGTCAGTCGGCCTGGCGGGCGAGGCGCTCGACGTGCGCGAGGCGCGCGGCGCGATCGTGCGCGGCCCGGCGGAGGATCGCCTCGGCGACCTCGCGCGGGTCGATCGCGTAGGCGGACCGCTCGACGCTTCGCTTGATGTTGGCCAGCTCCTGCATGGTGCGCACTTCGGCGTTCCTGGGTCCTCGCACGACTCCTGCCCTGCTTATCGACTCCTGCTCGAGAGTCCTGACGCGTCATCGACGAGTGTCCGAGAGCCGACCGTGCCACGTGCTCGCTCGCTGGTCAGACGGCTGAAGACGACGATCCGCTTGCTCGCCGAGTAGAGCGGATGGCAGGCCGTCAGCACCAGCGTGTCGTGCCCGGTCGGGTCCAGCACCGCCAGGTCGTGCGGGTCGACGATCTTCGTGCGGACGACGGTGTAGGTGAACTCCGCGTAGGGCATCGTCAGCCGGATCGTGTTGCCCGGCCGCAGCTCGTCGATGTGGCGGAACGGCGCCAGGTAGGTGGTGCGGTGCCCGGCGATCGCCACCGTCCCCGGCGCCCCCGGCAGCGGCTGGCTGGGATAGAAGCCCGGCCCCTTGCGCAGGTCGGCGGTGCCCGTGCCGTTGACGACGACGAAGCTCGCGCCGACCTTCGGGATGCGGATCCGGCCGAGCGCGTCGCCCTCCTTGACCCGCCTGCGCGCCGAGCGCGCGAGGAACGCGATCCGTCGCCGCAGGTCGGCGATCGACGCCAGCGCCTCGCGCTCGCTGCGCGACAGCGCCAGCGGCCGGCGCTCGGCCTGGGCCAGCTGCTTGGACAGCCGCGACTGGTCGCGATGGGCCAGGTAGGCGGAGATCGGCTCCTGCCAGACGAGCGTCAGGACCGCGTCGGCGAGCACCAGCGCGCCGGTGGCGATCATCACCGTCGACAGCGCGCGCAGCGCGCGCCTCACGTCCACGCCCTCCACGGCCCGTGGGTCGCGGCGGGCGGCGGCTCGCGCTCGCGCAGCACGAGCCGCACGGTCGCCACCAGGCAGGCGCACAGCACGGACGTCAGCAGCACGGCGACGATGCCGACGTGCCCGCCGGCGACGAGCAGCGCCAGCGACCACGGCACGTCCCCCGCGGAGGCGCCCAGCGCCGACGCGTAGACGACGAGCGCGGCGAGGACCGGGACCAGCGAGACCGCGACGAGCGCCAGCGCGAGGCCCCGTCTGATGCGCAGCTCGGGCGCGAGCATCCACGCATGCGCGGGCACCACGAGCATCGCCGCAGCGTAGGGGTTGCCAAGCCACGTCAACAGGGCGACGGCGAGCGTCACGAGCACGACCGCGGCGACCGGGCCGGAGCCGTCGTGCTCCTCGGGCACGCCGAGCAGCCGCGCCAGCGGCCGCGAGACGAGCCAGCCTGCGACGAACACCAGCGCGACGGCGATCAGCGCCCAGGCCGCGGTCGGCACGCGGTCGGACGCGACCGGCGCGCCCGGCGCGGTGACGAGCCGCGTCGCGCCGAGCACCCGCGTGAACAGCAGCGTGGCCAGGAACGGCGCCGCCAGCGCGACCAGCCAGCGCAGCCAGATCGCGATCGGCTCGGCGCGGCGGCGCACGCGCGCGAGCCCGTCGACGGCCGCCACCAGGACCGGCAGCAGCGCCAGCACGACGAGCAGGCGCACGGACCACAGCGGCAGCACCTTGCGCAGCGTCACGACCTCGGCCGCCGGACGGCCGTCGATCTCGGGCCCGCTGTCGAGCGAGAGGATCGTCTTCAGGGCGGCGCTCCCGAACGCCCGCAGCCGCGCCTGCGAGACCGGGGCGGTCGCGGCCGGGCCGCGCTCGCCGCTGACCTGGATCGCCACGGCCGGCAGCCCGGCGTCGTTGAACGGGCCCTCCTCGCCGATCGCGAACGGCAGCGCCAGCCGCGCCATCTGCTCGGCGGCGTGCGCGGCGCCGGGGTCCTGCCCGGTCGTCGAGCGCACCGCGGCGGCCACGGTGCGGCGCAGGCGCACGGGAGCCAGCCCGGCCCCGTCCGACCACGGCATCGTCCACGGCTTGCGCATGCGCGTCGAGGCGAGGTCGCCCAGCACGATCACCGCGTCGACGCGCTGGCCGTCGCGGCGCAGGCGCCGGGCGAGGTCGGCGGCCCCGGCGGCGCCGCCGCTGCCGCCGCTGGTCGAGGCGAGGATCAGCGTGCGCCGCGTCTGCGTCGCGCCGAACACCCGCACGAGCTCCTGCAGCGCGGCCGTGCCCGACAGCTCGGCGGTCGCCGGGCTGCCCGCGGCGTCGCGGTGGGCGACGACGACGATCGCCCCGCCGGGCCTGCCCGTGCGGCGCCCGACGACGGTCGTCAGGGTACGCTGGCCGTCGATCGTCGTCGCGCCGAAGCGGTGGGTCGTCACGTGGAAGCGGGCCGCGCGCATGTCCGACGCGAGCACGCCCGCCAGGCGCTCGTCGCCCGGCGACCCGGGCCGGCGGTCGGGGAAGCGCTCGGCCAGCGAGCGCAGCGCCGCGAACGCGCGCGCGCCGTCGAACGCGTCGGGCGCGAGCGTCGTCTGGACGGGGCGCGGCCGGTCGCCGAGCGAGAACGCGACGAGGACCAGGGCGAACAGCGCGGGCACGAACGCCGCCCTGTACACGCGCGGGTCGAGCATGAGGCGAGGCACACTACTCGCGGCCGTCGATCGCGCCGGCGGCCCGATCCGCCGCACGAACTAGATTCCGCTGCGTGCTTCAGCCCGTTGCCGTCGGCACCAAGACGCTGGCCGACTACACGCATCTCGTGGGCCGCGACCTCGTCGAGGAGGTTCGCGAGCTGGCCGAGCCGCTCAAGGGGCGGCGCGTCGTCCACCTGTCGGCCACCGCGTTCGGCGGCGGCGTCAGCGAGATCCTCTACACGCTGATCCCGCTGATGAAGGACGTCGGCCTGGACTGCGAGTGGCAGGTCATCTACGGCCGCGAGGAGTTCTTCAACGCGACCAAGCTGATGCACAACGCGCTGCAGGGCGCGCCCGAGGACCTCACGGCCGAGCAGTGGGAGACCTGGGAGCGCTACAACGAGATGAACGCCCGCGAGCTGTCCGGCGGCTGGGACGTCTGCCTCGTCCACGACCCCCAGCCGGCGGCGATGCGCTCGCTCGTGCCCGAGAAGGCGCAGGGCTGGGTGTGGCGCTGCCACATCGACCTCTCGACGCCCAACCCGGCCACGATCGAGCGGCTGATGCCGTGGATCCGCGACTACCCCCAGTCGCTGTTCCACATGCCCGGCTACGTGCCCGCGGGGATGGGCGGCAACGTCAACATCGTGCCGCCCGCGATCGACCCGCTGGCGCCCAAGAACATGGCGCTCTCGCCCGAGGACGCCTCCTACGTCTGCGACCAGTTCGGCATCGACGTCGATCGCCCGCTGATCTGCCAGGTGTCGCGCTTCGACCCCTGGAAGGACCCGCTCGGGGTGATCGACGCCTACCGGATCGTCAAGCAGCAGATGCCCGAGGTGCAGCTCGCGCTCGTCGGCTCGATGGCCTCCGACGACCCCGAGGGCTGGGACTACTTCAACGCCACGATCGCGCACGCCGACGGCGACCCCGACGTCCACATCCTCAACAACTTCAACAACGTCGGCGCGATCGAGGTCAACGCCTTCCAGTCGCACGCCGACGTGCTGATCCAGAAGTCCACGCGCGAGGGCTTCGGCCTGACCGTCAGCGAGGCGATCTGGAAGGCGCGCCCGTTCATCGGCGGCAACGTCGGCGGCATCCCGCTCCAGGTGCAGGACGGCGTCTCGGGCTACCTCGTCGAGACGGTCGGCGACTGCGCCGAGCGCGCGCTGCGCATCCTTGCCGACCCGACGCTCGGCAAGAGCCTCGGCCGCGCCGGCAAGGAGCACGTGCGCAAGCACTTCCTCACCCCCCGCTACCTGCGGGACTACCTGCGGATCTTCACCGAGCTGCTCGCGGTATAGCCTGCTCGCGACATGCCGAACGGACAGAGCCCGCTCGTCCTCGTCTCCAACCGCGGGCCGGTCACGTTCGACGAGAACGGCACGATGTCGCGCGGCACCGGTGGCCTCGTCACGGCGCTGACGGGCCTGGCCTCCTACCGCGACGTCACCTGGATCGCGTCGGCGATGAGCCCGGGCGACGCCGAGCAGGCGCGCGCCGCCGGCGGGCGGCCGATCACGGTGCGCACGCCCGACGGCGGCCAGTACCGCGTCTGCTTCGTCGTCTCCGACGACGAGGCCTACGACCGCTTCTACAACGTCTTCGCCAACCCGATGCTCTGGTTCATCCAGCACTACCTGTGGGACCTGAGCAACGCCCCGGACATCCGCCGCAACGAGATCGAGGCGTTCGAGTTCGGCTACAACGTCGTCAACGACGACCTCGCGCGCACGACGGTCGAGCAGGTCGAGGACCAGGACGAGCCGATCGTCATGGTCCACGACTACCACCTGTACACGCTGCCGGCGCTGGTGCGGCGCGCCCGCCCGGACATCTTCCTGCACCACTTCGTCCACATCCCGTGGACGCAGTCGGACTCCTGGCGCGTGCTGCCGCGCCGCATCCGCGAGGAGATCTTCGGCGGCCTGCTGGCCAACGACATCGTCGGCTTCCACACGCAGGCCTACCGGCGCAACTTCCTGCAGTGCTGCCGCGACCTGCTCGACGTCGACGTCGACATGGAGGCCGGCGTCGTGCACGTCGACGGGCGCGAGGTCTGGGTCCGCTCCTACCCGCTGCCGATCGACGCGGCGGCGATCGGCAAGGTCGCGCGCGCCGAGCGGGTCGGCCGCCTCGAGGAGGAGCTGCTGCGCCGGAGGCGCGACTTCCTAATCCTGCGCGTCGATCGCGCCGACCTGTCGAAGAACGTGCTGCGCGGCTTCTCCGCCTTCGACCTCTTCCTCGAGCAGCACCCCGAGTTCGTCGAGCGCGTGACGTTCATCGCGCAGCTGATGCCGTCGCGCACCGACGTGCCCGAGTACGCCGAGTACCTGGAGCGCATCGAGGCGCTCGTCGCGGTCGTCAACCACCGCCACGGCACGCCCGACTGGATGCCGATCCAGCTCAAGCTCAAGGACGACCTCGAGGAGGCCGTCGCCGCCTACAAGCACTACGACGTGCTGCTCGTCAACGCCATGTTCGACGGCATGAACCTGGTCGCCAAGGAGGGCCCGATCGTCAACCAGCGCGCGGGCGTGTCGGTGCTGTCGGAGAACACCGGCGCCCACGAGGAGCTGGGCGAGTACGCGCTCTCGGTCAACCCGTTCGACATCCAGGAGACGGCCGACTCGATCCACGCGGCGCTGACGATGGACGCCGCCGAGCGGGCGCGCCGCGCCGCCGGGCTGCAGGCGATCGTGACCGCCCGCGACCCGGGCAACTGGATCGACGAGCAGCTCGCCGACATCCGCGCCAAGCGCGGAGCCAGGGCGTAAGGCGCTACGGCAGGCCGAACTCGGGCGGCTGCGCGGGCGGCTGCGGCGCCGCTCGCGGCGGCGCAGCAGGCCGCCGCGGCGGCGGCGGCGGCGCCTGGGAGGAGAGCGGCGAGGGAGCGGGAGCCTTCGCGGTCGTCCGCGCGCGCTCCCTCGACGCGGCCCTCCGAGGTGGCCGCCGTTGACCACGACTATGGGGCTCAACGTCGGCCACCCCCTGCTTCGCGGGCGGGGCGGACGCCGCGGACTCCGCCGGCTTGCCTTCCTCCCTCGGTGCCTCGTCGTCCCCCGTCGCCGGCGGCACCGCCGGCCCCGTCGCCACCGGCACGGCGCGCCCGGCGGGCACCTCGGGCGCATCGCCCCTGGGCAGCAGCGGCCACGCCACCACGGCCGCGACGAGCGCCGCCACCCCGACGTTTCGCCATCTGATGCGCGCGAGCATGTAATGCGATAGGCGCGCAAGGCGCGATTTCGCCTTTGGTATCTTGGCCCACCGCCCAACCAGGCCCGTTCCCATGTCCGCGCCCAAGCCGCTCTACGACCTCGTCCTGCTCCTCGACACCGCCGCGGAGGACGCTCGCCGCGCCGAGATCCTCCAGGCCGCCGAGGGCGCGATCGCCAAGGACGGCGAGATCGTCAACAAGCAGGACTGGGGCGCGCGCCAGCTTGCCTACGAGATCCGCCACAAGCAGGCGGCCGACTACCACCTGCTCCAGTTCCACGGCTCGCCGGAGCTGCTCGCCCAGCTCGACCGCACGCTGAGCATCACCGACGAGGTCGTTCGCTTCCGGATCATCAAGCTGGCCCCGGGCACGCCGGCGCCACCGGAGACGCGCCCCGAGCCGCGGCCGCAGACGGCCGCCGAAGCCGCCGGCGAGACCGTCCCGGAGGCACCTGCCGCCCCGGAGGCGCCCGCGGCCGAGCCGGCCGGCGTCGCCGCCGAGGCCGCGGCGCCCGCGCCCGACGCGGCCTGAGCCGCCTCTCCTCCCAAACTGCAGCATCTCGGCCGCGATCGGCCGCTGCCGACCGGCCTCCGATCTAGACTCGCGGACGGCCTTCAGTTCGTTCCCGAAAGGAGCCCACCGTGGCGGCCTCCAACATCAACCGCGTCATCATCACCGGCAACCTGACCGCCGATCCCGAGCTGCGCTCGTTGCCCAGCGGCACGTCCGTCTGCCGGCTGCGGATCGCGGTCAACACGCGGCGCAAGGACGGCGCCACCGGCGAGTGGGTCGACAAGCCCAACTACTTCGACGTCACCGTCTGGGGCGCGCAGGGCGAGAACTGCGCTCGCTACCTGTCCAAGGGCCGCGGCGCCGCCATCGACGGCCGCCTCGAGTGGCGCGAGTGGCAGGACCAGCAGGGCAACAAGCGCCAGTCGGTCGAGATCGTCGCCGACAGCGTGCAGTTCCTCGGAGGCGGAGGCGAGGGCGGCCAGAGCGGCTTCTCCGCCCGCAGCGACGTCCCGGTCGACACGTCCGACTACGCGCCCGTCGGCGGCGCCGTGGAGTCGGCGGCGGCCGACGACGACATCCCCTTCTAGCCGACGGCCTGGGAGGCCGCCTGGCTGCGTCGTCGGGCCCTCGAGATACCGTCCGTATTCCTTCGGGCCCGACCCCTTGCCATCCGGCCTCCCAGCCTCGCCGGAACCTCCTACACTTCGTCGGACGCGCGCCCGGGCGGCGCGCGTCTTGACGTGTAGCGAGACTTCCAAGGACTTTCGTGGCCAAGCGCAACAGCAGCAGGAAGCCGGCGCGCCGGCGGGACAAGAAGGGCGGTCCGGGCTCGGGCCGCCGCAAGCCGTGCCCGTTCTGCAAGGAGAAGGTCGAGCAGGTCGACTACAAGGACACCGGCTCCCTGCGCCGCTTCATCTCCGAGCGCGGCAAGATCCGCTCGCGCCGTCTGACCGGCGCCTGCCGTCGCCACCAGAACCAGATCGCGACCGCGGTCAAGCGCGCGAGAGAGCTGGCGCTCCTGCCCTACGTCAACGAGGGCGCCCGCGACTCCGAGAGCGGCGGCCGTCGCGGCCGTCGCGACGAGGAGCGCTAGCGGTGCCCACCGCGATCCTGCTCGAGGACGTCGAGCAGCTCGGCGCCAAGGGCGCCGTCGTCGACGTCAGCAAGGGCTACCTGCGCAACTTCCTGATCCCGCGTCGGCTCGCCGCCCCCGCCACGAAGGGCGCGATCGAGCAGGCCCAGCGCCGCCTCGCCGCCGAGGAGAAGGCGGCCCGCGACGCCGTCGAGCGCGCGCACGAGACCGCCGCGCTGCTCAACAGGACGGTGCTCACGATCAGCCAGCAGGCCGGCGAGGACGGCCGCCTGTTCGGCTCGGTCACCAACCAGGACATCGCCGACGCGATCAGGGACGCCCGCGGCGTCGCGATCGACCGCCGCAAGGTCCACCTGGATTCGCCGATCAAGTCGGTCGGCACCCACATGGTCGTCGTCGAGGTCGCCGAGGGCGTGACCGCGACGGTCAAGACCATGGTCACCGAGCAGTAGCGATGGCCGGCGGGGCGACCCGCGTGGTGGACGACGCGATGCGCGCCTACTACGACGCGCGCGCCCACGAGCACGACGACTGGTGGGACGCCGGCGGGCGCTTCGGCGACCTCGACCGTCCCGGCTGGGACGACGAGCTGGGCGCGGTCGCCGGCCTGCTCTCGCGCCTCGAGCCGGCGCGCACGCTCGACGTGGCCTGCGGCACGGGCTTCTTCACCCGCCACCTGCGCGACGACGACGTCGCGCTCGACCAGAGCCGGCCGATGCTCGACGTCGCCGCCGCCCGATTGCCCGGCGCGCGCATCGTCCGCGGCGAGGCCGTGCCGCTGCCGTTCGCCGACGACGCGTTCGAGCGCGTGGTCACGACCAACTTCTACGGCCACCTGCTGGCGGGCGAGCGAGCGGCGTTCCTCGCCGAGGCCCGCCGCGTCGCGCCCGAGCTGGTCGTGGTCGACGCGGCGCTGCACGCCGGCGTCGCCCCCGAGGAGCACCAGGAGCGCGCCACCGACGACGGCCGGCGTCACGTCGTCTACAAGCGCTACTTCAGCGGCGAGGGGCTCGCGGCCGAGCTCGGCCGCGGCGAGGTCCTGCTCGACGGCGCCTGGTTCGTCGCGGTCCGCGCCCGGCGCTGACGCGAGCCCGTCGCCGCCGGCGACGACCCCGCAAGCAGCGATGGAATTCGGCGTGCGTGCCGTCCGACGCGTCGCTAGCTTCGGTGGCAGTGTCCGCCCTGCCCTCCGACGCCCCCCCGCCGCCCTCGGTCGGGGCCGCTCCGCCCCACTCGCTGGAGGCCGAGCAGTCGGTCCTCGGGGCGATCCTGCTGTCGGACCGCACGCTCTACGCGCTCGTCATCGACGAGGGGCTGCGGCCCGAGGACTTCTACCGCGAGCGCCACCGCGTCGTCTACGAGTCGATGCTCGAGCTCTACGCCGAGAACGAGCCGATCGACGTGCTCACCGTCACCGAGCACCTGCGCTCGCGCGGCAAGCTCGACGAGGTCGGCGGCGCGGCCGCCGTCGACGTCCTCGCCGGCGCGGTGCCGGCGGCCGGCAACGCGCGCCGCTACGCGCAGATCGTCCGCGACCACGCGCTGATGCGGCGGCTGCTGACGACCACCTACGAGATCCAGGCCCAGGTCCTCAACAACGCCGCCGCGCCGCACGAGATCGTCGAGCAGGCCGAGCGGCGGATGTTCGAGGTCGCCCACGACGACCGCGCCAAGGACTTCCAGAACGTCGGCACCGTCCTGTTCACCGAGATCGACAAGTGGCAGCGGCTGGCCGCGGGCAACCAGTCGGTCACCGGCACGCCGACCGGCTTCGCCGACCTCGACGAGATCACCGGCGGCTTCCAGCCCGGCAACCTGATCGTCATCGCCGCCCGCCCGTCGATGGGCAAGTCGGCGCTGGTCACGAACATCGCCGAGAACGTCGCGCTGCACAAGTCCGAACCGCGCCCGGTCGCCCTGTTCAGCCTCGAGATGTCCGAGGCCGAGCTCGCGCAGCGCTTCATCGCCAGCCAGGCGGGGATCCGCGGCGACGACCTGCGCAAGGGCCGCCTGCGCGAGGAGAGCAAGTGGAAGCGCGTGCTCGACGTCGCCGAGCACTTCCAGCGCGCGCCGCTGTTCATCGACGACTCGTCCGACATCGGCATCCTCGAGATCCGCGCCAAGGCGCGTCGCCTGCACGCCCAGACCGAGTCGCAGGGCGGGCTCGGGATGGTGATCGTCGACTACCTGCAGCTGATGCGCCCCGACCACCGCGTCGAGTCGCGCGTCGAGCAGGTCGGCCAGATGAGCCGCGGGCTGAAGATCCTTGCGCGCGAGCTCGACGTCCCCGTCGTCGCGCTGTCGCAGCTCTCGCGCGGGGTCGAGTCGCGCACGGACAAGCGCCCGCTGCTGTCGGACCTGCGCGAGTCCGGCCAGATCGAGCAGGACGCCGACCTGGTCGTCTTCATCTACCGCGACGAGTACTACCACCCGGAGACCAGCGACCGCCCGGGCGAGGCGGACCTGATCATCGCCAAGCACCGCAACGGCGGCCTCGGCGACGTGCCGCTGGTCTTCCAGAGCGAGTACCCGCGGTTCATGAACAGGCTGCCCGAGGCGTGAGCGACTGTCCGCTGGGCATCTGCGACGGCTCGGGCTTCGTCGTCGACGAGGAGTCGCGCGCCGCGCGCCCGTGCCGCTGCCGCGCGCAGGTCGTCGGACGGCGGCGAGCGAGCTCGCTGAGCGCGGTCGTGCCGCGGAGGTACCGGTCGGTCAGCTTCGACTCCAACCCCGTCGCGCTGATGCCCGCGCCGGTCGTGCGCGCGGTTCGCGCCTACGTGCGCGACCTCGACGCCAACCTCGACGGCGGTCGCGGGCTGTGGCTGTTCGGCGACGTCGGCACGGGCAAGACGACGCTCGCGATGCTCGTCGCCAGGTCGGCGCTGGAGGCCGGGCGCAGCGTCGCGATCTACTCGCTGCCGCGCCTGCTCAACGAGATCCGGCGCACCTACGACGAGGGTGCCGACAGCGCCTACCTGACGCTGCTGGACCGCCTCGCCGAGGTCGACCTGCTGCACGTCGACGACCTCGGCGCCGAGCGCTCCAGCCCGTGGGTGCTCGAGCAGCTCTACGCGATCGTCAACGCCCGCTACGAGGCCGAGCGCTCGATGGTCATCACCACCAACCTCGACCGCGACGCGCTCGTCGAGCAGATCGGCGAGCGGACGGTGTCGCGGCTGGAGGAGACGTGCGAGGTGATCCCCGTCCACGGCGTCGACCGGCGCCAGGTCGTCGGCCGCGAGGCCTCGTAGGCGGGCTCCCCACCGTCCTAGACTCGGGGAGCGTATGCCCGGCATCGTCATCGTCGGCGCCCAGTGGGGCGACGAGGGCAAGGGGAAGATCACCGACTTGCTCGCCGAGCGGGCAGACGCCGTGGTCCGCTTCCAGGGCGGCAACAACGCCGGGCACACGATCGTCCGCGAGGGGCAGACGTTCAAGTTCCACCTGATCCCGTCGGGGATCCTCTACCCGGGCAAGCCGTGCGTGATCGGCAACGGCGTCGTCGTCGACCCGAAGGTCCTCACGCAGGAGCTCGACGGCCTGCGCGAGCAGGGCATCGACGCGTCCGGCCTCAAGCTGTCGGCCAACGCGCACCTGATCATGCCCTACCACCGGCTGCTCGACGAGGCGACCGAGCGGCGCCTGGGCAAGCTGGAGATCGGCACGACGCGGCGCGGCATCGGTCCCGCCTACGCCGACAAGGCGGCGCGCGTCGGCATCCGCGTCCAGGACCTGCTCGACGAGAAGATCCTCAAGAAGAAGATCGCCGCCGCGCTCGAGCCCAAGAAGCTGACGCTGCGCCCCTACGCGCGCGACCCGCGACTCGACCTGCAGTCGATGACCGAGGAGTACCTGACCTACGGGCACCGGCTCGAGCAGCACATCACCGACACGACGGCGATGACCCACCGGCTGCTCGACGACGGCCGGGTCGTGCTGTTCGAGGGCGCGCAGGGCACGCTGCTGGACATCGACCACGGCACGTACCCGTTCGTCACCTCGTCGAACCCGGTCGCCGGCGCGGCCTGCATCGGCGCCGGCGTCGGACCGCGCGACATCGACGAGGTGTGGGGCGTCGCGAAGGCGTACGCGACCCGCGTCGGCGCCGGGCCGTTCCCGACCGAGCTCGACGACGACCGCGGCGAGCAGCTGCGCCAGCGCGGCGGCGAGTTCGGCACGACCACGGGCCGCGCGCGGCGGACCGGCTGGCTCGACCTGGTGGCGCTCAAGTACGCGGCCCGCGTCAACGGCCTCACCCACCTGGCGATCACCAAGCTCGACGTGCTCAGCGGCGAGGACCGGATTGCCGTGGCGACGCGCTACCGCGGCGAGGAGGAGGCGATCTTCGACGTCTACCCCTACCACCAGTCGGTGCTGCACCACGCGACGGGCGAATACGAGGAGCTGCCCGGCTGGCGCGAGGACATCGGCGAGTGCCGCACCGAGGCCGACCTGCCCCAGGCGGCGCGCGAGTACCTCGACTTCGTCGCCGAGTTCGTCGGCGTGCCGGTCGCGCTGATCGGCGTCGGCCCCGGCCGCGAGCAGGTCATCTGGACCGACGTGCCCAGCGCCGCCGCGCCGACCGTCGCGGCCTAGCGCCAGCGCTCGAGCAGGTCCTCCTCGGGCACGCGCCGCACGACGCGGCCGGGCACGCCCATCACGACGCCGCGCTCGGGGACGTCGTTGGTGACGACGGCGCCGGCGGCCACGAACGCCTCCGCCCCGATCTCGACGCCGGGGACGATCACGACGCCGCCGCCGATCCGGCAGGCGCGGCGCAGCGTCGCGCCGCGCAGCTCGTGGGAGGCGCCGTGGCGAGCCATCGTGTCGTCGTTGGTCGTCATCGCGCACGGCCCGACGAACACGTCGTCCTCGATCTCGCAGAAGGCGGTGATGTACGCGCCGGTCTGGATCCGCACGCGCGCGCCGACGCGGGTGTCGTTCTCGACGACCGCGCCGCGGCCGACGAGCGAGCCGTCGCCGATCCGCACGCGCTCGCGCACGTACGCCTGGTCGCCGACGATCGCGCCGTCGCCGATCCGCGCGCCGGCGAAGACCACCGCGCCCGTCCCGATCCGCGCGCCGTCGCCGACCACGAGCGGATCGACGGGGCGACCCGACGCCGCCGAACCCGGCCGCAGCGCCGGCGCCTTGCCGAGCACGGCGTGATCGGCGACCTCCACCCCGGCGCCGAGCACGACCCCGGCGTGGATGACGACGTGCGCGCCGAAGCGCACACCGTCGCCGACCGTCGCCGACGGGTGCAGGACGAGGCCGGGGGCGTCGGTGGTCATCGCCCGCAACGCTACTCAGCCGGCCAGCGAGGCGAGCGCCGCCACGACGCGCTCCCCCGCGCGGCCGTCGCCGTAGAGCGGCGGGCGCCGCGACGGCAGCGGGCGCTTCAGCGCCTCCAGCGCGGCGCGCGCGTCGAGGTCGACGAGCGCGTTCCAGCCGGCGTCGACGGTCTCGACCCACTCGGTCCTGTCGCGCAGCGTGACGCACGGCACGCCGGCCAGGTAGGCCTCCTTCTGCACGCCGCCCGAGTCGGTCAGCACCGCGCGGGCCTGCGCGAGCAGCGCCGCGAACTCGACGTAGCCGACCGGGGCGAGCAGCCGGACGCCGGGCGCCGCTTCCAGGCGCGCCAGCAGGCCGGCCGTCTCCAGCCGGGCGCGGGTGCGCGGGTGCAGCGGCAGCGCCACCGGCCCCGGCAGGGCCTCGAGCAGCGCGACGAGCCGCTCCAGCCGCGCGGGGTCGTCGACGTTGCCGGCGCGGTGCGCGGTGACGAGCAGGTACTCGCCCGCGGTCACGCCCGCCTGCGCGAGCGGGCCCGGGTCGGCGGCCGCGCGCGGCGCCACCAGCGCCGCGACGTCGACCATCACGTCGCCGACCAGCTCGACGCGCCCGGCGACGCCCTCGCGCTCGAGGTTCGCCACCGCCGTCTGCGACGAGCACAGCAGCAGCGAGGAGAGGTGATCGGTCAGGACGCGGTTGAGCTCCTCGGGCATCGAGCGGTCGAACGACCGCATCCCCGCCTCGACGTGCACGACCGGGACGCCGTCCTGCGCGGCCGCGAGGCCGCCGGCGAGCGTCGAGTTCGTGTCGCCGTAGACGAGCACCGCGTCGGGCTCGGCGTCGGCGATCGCCGGCGCCAACGCGCCCAGCATGCGCGCGGTCTGCTCGGCGTTGGTGCCCGTGCCGAGGCGCAGCTCGAGGTCGGGCGCGGGCAGTCCCAGCTCCGCGAAGAAGACCGCCGACAGCTCGTCGTCGTAGTGCTGGCCGGTGTGGAGGAGGACCTCCTCGTGCTCGGCCCGCAGCAGCCGCGAGACCGCCGCCGCCTTGACGAACTGGGGCCGGTTGCCGACGACGGTGAGGACCCTCATCGGCGGATGCCCCCACTAGGAATCGAACCTAGAACCTTCGGATTAAGAGTCCGCTGCTCTGCCAGTTGAGCTATAGGGGCCGGGGTCGCGCAGGATAGCGTCGGCTCAGCCGGTGGTACTGGTGCCCGCCGCCTGCTGGGAGAGCTGGGACTTGAAGCTGTCGAGCTGGCTGCGCACGGTCTTGCGCTGGGCCTTGGGGGCCAGCGAGACGGCCTTGTCGGCGGCCAGGTCGCCCTTGCTCTCCTGGCCCGCGGCCCAGGCGTACTGGGCGAGCTGCTCGTAGGTGCCGGGCGACGGCTGCGCCGCGGCGACGATCTCCGCCGCCTTCGTCGCCCTCGCGTAGCGGCCGAGCGCGCCGAGCGCCTGGACCATCACGCTGGCGATCGCGTCGTCGGGCTTGGCGGGCGAGGCGGCGAGGTAGTGGTCCCACGCGTTGGACGCCTGGCGCAGGCGGGCGAGGCCCGAGCTGGTGTACGTGCTCGTCGACTGGTCGTAGTTGGCCCCCGTCGTCGCGTCCTGGACGCGGATCTGCGCCAGCTCGGCCCAGAGGTGCGCGTTGTCCGGGTTGCGCCTGATGCGCTGCTCGAGCCGCTGCTCGTCCTTGGCCAGCAGGTCGCCGCCGCTGCCGCCGCCCTTGTTGTTGTTGACCGCGTCGAGCAGGCCGCCGCCGACGTTGCCGCCGACGCCGAAGAAGATCAGGCCGCCGCCGAGCAGCACGGCCAGCAGCGCGTAGACCACCTTGACGGTGCGGCGACGGCCGCGGGCTCGCAGGTCGAAGAGCATCAGGTCGTGGCGGTGTCGAACGGGTCCTCGTCGAGCGGAAGCAGCTCCTCCTCGTCGTCCTCCTGCGGACGGCGGCGCTCCAAGGCCCGGGCCAGGAGAATACTCAGCTCGAAGAGCAGCACGAGCGGGGCCATCGTGATCAGCATCGTCACCGGGTCGGGCGTCGGCGTGACGACGGCGGCGATGATCGCGATCAGCAGGATCGCGTAGCCGCGGTTGCGACGCAGCTGGCGCGTCGACACCACCCCGAGGCGCACCAGCGCCATCACCGCGATCGGCACCTGGAACACCAGGCCGAGCGCGCCGAGGAACGTGATCGTGAACGAGTAGTAGTCCTGCGCGCGCAGCTCGATGTCGAAGTTCGACGAGTTGAAGCCCAGCAGGAAGTTGGCGGCGCGCGGCAGCGCGACGAAGTAGCCGAACAGCACGCCGGCGACGAACAGCAGCGGCACGAGCATCAGCACCGGCAGCACCGCGTTGCGCTCGCGCGGGGTGAACGCCGGCAGCACGAAGGCGTAGAGCTGGTAGAGCAGGAACGGGAGGACGAGCAGGATCGCCGAGTAGCCGGCCACCTTGAACGTCGTCAGGAACGGCTCGGTGACGCCGAACGTGATCGGCCGCTTGGACTGCAGCGTCGGCGTCGCCTGCGCGGCCGCCTGCGCGGCGCGGATCGTCTGCTCCAGCGCGCGGCGCGCCGCCGGGTCGGCGACGTCGCTCTGCACGGCGCGCAGCGCGCCGGGGAGCGTGCGCGCCAGCGCGCCGACCTTGCGCTCGAACGTGGCGCTCTGGCGATCCGGATCGTTGCTGTGCTTGTTCGTCTTGAGTGACAGCGCGCCCGCGACCGGGTGGTTGACGATCCGCAGGACGCGGTCGTTCTGCCAGTAGCAGATGCCGAACGCGACGGTGAACACGATCAGGCAGACGATGATGCGCGAGCGCAGCTCGTCGAGGTGCTCGACGATGGAGAGGCGTTCGTCGTGCCCGACCGGGCGCAGCGCCGGCATCGGCCAGTCGGAGCGCTACGCGCTCGGCGGCGGACCCGCCGACAGCTCCGCCGGCTTGCGGGCGCCGTCGTCGTCGTCGTCGTCGTGGCCCTTGCCCGCCAGCGAGCTGCGCAGCTCGCGCAGGCCGTTGCCCAGCGAGCGCCCGATCCCGGGCAGCCGCTTGGGCCCGAAGACCAGCAGCAGGATCACGAGGATGATCACCAGCTCAGGCCAGCCGATGTCCATGGCGACAGGGTACTGCGGCCGCTCTCAAGCTGTGCGCCGTGCTGCCGATGACTCGTGTGCGATGAGCGAGCGTCCCGACAGCGCCGGCGGCCAGTACGTGCGTCGCGTCGTGCTGCCCTCGGGCAAGCAGATCGACGTCGTCTACTACGCGCCGATCGACGAGCCCGTCGCGCTGCACCTCTGCGGCTCCTGCTCCTCGGAGCTCGTCTACCCGATCGAGTGGGACGAGGTCGGGACCACGCACTGGCAGGTCACGCTGCGCTGCCCGAACTGCGAGTGGAGCGGCACCGGCGTGTTCGACCAGCAGTCCGTGGACCGCTTCGACGACCAGCTCGACCGCGGCACGGCGACGATCGTGCGCGACCTCGAGTGGCTGGCGCGCGCGAACCTCGAGGACGAGATCGACCGCTTCGTCAACGCGCTCGAGGCCGACGCCATCCAGCCCGACGACTTCGGCCGGGCCGCGGCCGCCGACTAGCCTGACCAGGGGAAGCCGCCACGACATGACCCGCCCGCGCTCGGACTTCGTGCGAAACTCTGCCGTCACACGCAGGGACAGGTTCGCGATCGCCTTCATCACCCCCACAGCCAGCGTCGGCGATGCGCGGGCGGAACATGCGCCGACGCGTCCGACGCCCGGATGCCGGAGGACCGTCTGATGACGCGCGGGCGCTTCCATGCGGGCATGGTCTCGACGCCGGTGCCGGCCAGCGCATCGGTCCCCGTCGAGGCGCTGGCCGAGACGGCCGCCCTGGAGCACACGTTCCACTCCTCCGCGGCGCTGCACCGTCGGCTCTGGCGCGCCCGCAGCCGCCTCTACCGGCTGGTCGACGTCCTGCTGCTGGTGCTCGCCGCGATCGCGGCGACGGTCGCCGCGCCCGGCCCGGCCGACGTCGGCGAGCTGGCCTGGGCGGGCGCCTACGTCCTCGTCACGCTCGCCGGCCTGGAGGCGCGCCGCTTCTACAACTTCCGCCTGCACGACACGCCGACCTACATGCTGGCCCAGGTCTTCGTCACCACCTCGGTGGCGGCGATGGCCGTCACGTTCCTGCGGGCCACGACGTCGGACTCCTCCGACGTGGCCACCGAGATCGTGCGCCTGTGGGTCTTCGCGCTCGTCTTCCTGGGCGCCGGCCGACTGGGCATCACGCTCGACCAGCGACGGGCGCTGCGGCACGGCGAGGCGGGGCTGAGCACGCTGATCGTCGGCGCCGGCACGGTGGGCCAGCTCATCGCCCGCCGCCTCCTCGACCACCCCGAGTACGGCCTGCGCCCCACCGGCTTCCTCGACAAGGACCCGCTGATCGACGCCTCGGGCGAGAGCGCGATCCCCGTCCTCGGCGCGAGCTGGGACCTGGAGCGCGTGGTGCGCGAGCACGGCATCGAGCAGGTCCTCTTCGCCTTCTCGATGGCCCCCCACTCGGTGCTGCTGACGATGATGCGGGCCTGCCGGCGGCTGGGCGTCGAGGTGGCCGTCGTCCCGCGGCTGTTCGAGGAGGTCAGCAACCGCATCGAGATCGAGCACGTCGGCGCGGTGCCGCTCCTGAAGATCGCCACCGTGGACCCGCGCGGCTGGCAGTTCACGGTCAAGTACGCGATCGATCGCGTGGCGGCCGCCCTCGCCGTCATCGTGCTGTCGCCGCCGCTGGCCGCGCTCGCGCTGATCGTGCGGCTCAGCTCACCCGGCCCGATCCTCTACCGCCAGCAGCGCGTCGGGCTCGACGGCAAGGTCTTCCACATCCTGAAGTTCCGCACGATGCGCCTGGCCGACCCGGCCGAGACGTTCACGCCGGCCGAGGGCGTGGCCCCCGGCGGCGTCGAGGGCGTCGACCGGCGCACGCGGGCGGGCGTCATCATGCGCCGGCTCTCGCTCGACGAGCTGCCCCAGCTCTTCAACATCCTGCGCGGCGAGATGTCGTTCATCGGGCCGCGGCCGGAGCGCTGCGGCTTCGTCGAGGCGTTCGAGAAGCGCGTCTACCGCTACGGCGACCGCCACCGCGTGAAGTCCGGGCTCACCGGCTGGGCGCAGGTCCACGGCCTGCGGGGACAGACCTCGCTGGCCGACCGCGTCGAGTGGGACAACTACTACATCGAGAACTGGAGCCCGTGGCTCGACCTCGAGATCCTGCTGCTGACCGTCCCGGCCGTGCTCGGCCGCAAGGGCGCGTAGCGGGCCGGGGCGGCCGCCGGCCAGCGAAAGGACGAGCCGCACAGATGAGCGCCCCCGCCACCGCCGGGCCGTCGATCGACGAGATCCTCGCGCGCCTGGACATCCGCCCGGAGGACGACTCCGCGGTCGGCGACGCCGAGGCGCGCTACCTGCACGAGCTCGTCGTCCGCCTGGCCCCCACCGCGACGCTGGAGGTGGGCTGCGGCCTGGGCAAGTCGGCGGCGGCGATCATGGCCGCGACGACCGGCCGGCACATCGTCATCGACCCCTTCCAGGACAACTACGACCGGCGCGGCATCTCGAACATCGAGCGGGCCGGCTTCGGCGAGCGCCTGGACTTCATCGCCGAGCCCTCCCACGTCGCGCTCCCCCGGCTGCTGGCCGAAGGGCGGCGCTTCGACTTCGTCTTCATCGACGGCAGCCACCGCTTCGACGACATCTTCGTCGACTTCTACTACGCCGACCACCTGCTGACGCCCGGGGGCGTCGTCGTCTTCGACGACCTCTGGATGCGCACGGCGCGGCTGGTGCTCGCCTTCATCCGCACCAACCGGCCGGACTACACCGAGGTCCCCGACGTGCCGCGGACGTTCGCCACCGTGCGCAAGACCGGCGTCGACGAGCGCAACGGCATGTTCCACCGCGAGTTCTACACGCCGCGCTCGCTGGTCAGCCACAACGCCAACCTGTGGATCACGACCGGTCCCGACACGCGGCTGAAGGCCGCGCTGCGCAGGCTCAAGGGCCTGGTCTACCGCTGAGCACGGCGGCCAGCGAGCGCTCGGCCGCGTCGCCGACGGCGCTCCAGTCGAACCGGCGCTCGACCAGCGCCCGCCCGTTGGCGGCCAGCCGCGCGCACAGCGCATCGTCGGCGGCCAGGCGATCGATCGCCGCCGCGAAGGACGCCGGGTCGTCGGCGACGAGCGCGTCGTGGCCGTCGCGCAGGCCGATCCCCTCGCCGCCCAGCGAGGTGGTGACCACCGGCACCCCGGCGGCCAGGGCCTCGAGGATCTTCAGCCGCGTGCCGCCGCCGGAGCGCAGCGACACGGCGAGCATGCGGGCGCCGGCCAGGTAGGGCGCCGTCTCGGGCACGAAGCCCGTCACCTCCACCGGCCGGGACGCGCGCTCGGCCAGCCGCGTCAGGGCGGCCGGCGGGCTGGTGCCGACCACGCGGACGACCACGCGAGGATCGCGCACGAGCGGGAGCACGTCCTCGATCAGGTGGCGGGCGCCATCGGCGTTCGGGCCGTAGTCCATGCGACCGAGGAACAGCACGTCGGCGCCCGGCGCCGGCGCCGGGCGCATGCGCACGGCCGTGGCGTCGACCCCGTTGGGGACGAGGTCGACGCGGCCGGGCGCGGCGCGCTCGAAGTGCAGGCGCTCCTCGTCGGAGACGGCCCACGTGCGCGCCGCCCGGGCGACGGCCGCGCGCTCGTAGCGCGCCACCGGGCCGACCTGGCGGCGGGCCATGAGCGCGCGCGGCCCGCCCGCGGCGGCCATCGAGGCGACGCGACGCTCCTCGACGTTGTGGCTGTCGAGGACGGCCGGCACGGCCGCGACCTCGCGCGCGTAGACGTCCATGTAGAGCTGGGCGACGACCAGCGCGTCGGGGCGCAGGTCGGCGGCCAGGCGGCGTACGGCCCCGCGCGCCGCGCGGTCGAGGAAGTAGCGCCGGTGGTAGGGCCGTCCGAGGGCGAAGTCGGCGGCCAGCCGCGCGCGCCGGCGCGCCGGCCCCACGGCGAAGGGCAGCGCCTCGACCCGCTCGCAGAGCCCGGCCAGCTCGGCGCGCGCCGCGTCGGGCAGGCCCTCCTCGAGCACGAGCGTCAGCAGCGACACCGCGTGCCCGCGGCGCGCCAGCTCCCGCATCAGGTGGAGGTTGCGCAGGCGCGCCCCGCCGGTCGGCGGACACGGCGGCTCGTGCGTGAGGAACAGCAGGCGCGCGATGCGGCTGAGCATATGGACGCCCGGGGATGCACGGGGCCATCCGTACACTCCGTGTGGTGCGCGGCTCCGCACCGAAGCTGACGCTCGCCGCCGCCGCGGTCCTGGCTGCCGTCGTCGCGCCCGCCGCCGTCGTCGCGCGGGCGCGGAGGCCGACCCACGTCGCGCACCGCTCGGCCGGCGCGGTCGTCGCGGCGTCGTCCTCGTCGTCCACGCTGCGGACGTTCGCCCTCCCGGCCGGGGCGCGCGCCAGCGGCGACTACACCGTGCGGGCGCGAACGCCCGGCGGCGCCTGGCGAACCGTCGGCGTCTACGCCACCCAGGTCAACCTGTCCGACCCGGC
>DASZVK010000194.1:0-1645 GCA_035547175.1 Solirubrobacteraceae bacterium | reverse complement strand
CGGTCCACAGCTCGTGGCTGAGCGCCCCCTGGCGCACGAGCACCTCGATGCCGTCGACCGTGCGCGCGCCGCGCGCGGCGGCCTCGCGCAGCAGCGCCGTGCCCTCCGGCCGGTAGACGAGGTCGGCGACGGTCGCGAACGCGCCGAGGTCATCCGGCGCCAGCGGCAGCTCGTCGAACGTCGCCGCCGGGTCGCCCAGCCCGGCCGAGGTGCAGTTGACGAGCACGTCCGCCGGGGCGGCGTCGCGCGCCGCCGTCGCCCCCAGCTCGGCGGCCAGCTCCTCGGCGCGCTCGGGCGTGCGGTTCCAGACGCGCACCTCGGCGGCGCCGGCGTCGGCGAGCGCCCAGACGGCGGCGCGCGCGCTGCCGCCCGCGCCGAGGACGAGCGCGGTGCGCCCGGCGAGCGGCTCGCCGAGCGCCGCGATCAGCCCGGGCGCGTCGGTGTTGTCGGCGGCGATCTCGACCCCGTCCGCGCCCGCCCGGAAGATCAGCGTGTTGGCGGCGCCGATCGCCCGCGCGCGCTCGCTCGGCGCATCGGCGAGCGCCAGCGCCGCCCGCTTGTGCGGGATCGTCACGTTCGCGCCGCCGAAGCCCGCCCCGGGCAGCGCCCGCGTCGTCTCGGCGAACAGCGCCGGCGGGACCGGCAGCAGCTGGTAGGCGACGCCGATCGCCGCGAACATCGCCGGCGAGCGCGAGTGCGCGACCGGCCAGCCGAGCACCCCGTAGCGATCCATCAGCAGTCGATCGGGCTCTTGCCGCCGGCCTTCGCGCGGGCCGCCTCGTAGGCGGCCACGTCGTGCTCGAACTGCTGCGCGGTGGCGCTGAACGCGTGCGCGCCGTGGCCGCAGGGCTTGACGACGTAGTACAGGTAGGGGACGCGCGCCGGCTTGGCGGCCGCCTCGATCGAGGCCAATCCCGGGTTGCCGATCGGCGTCGGCGGCAGGCCCGTGTGCAGGCGCGTGTTGAAGGGCGAGTCGGTGCGCAGCTGCGACGTCGTCAGCGGCCTGCTCCAGTCGTCGAGCGCGTAGCGCAGCGTCGCGTCGATGCCCAGCGGCATGTGGTCGTGCAGGCGGTTGTAGATGACGGCCGAGATCAGGCGGCGGTCCTTCGGCACGGCCGCCTCGCGCTCGATCATCGAGGCGATGATCAGCACGTCGTAGGCGGTCAGGTTCCTCTCGCGCGCGTAGGTCAGGTCGACGTCGGCGAAGTTGTCCTGGAACGCCTGCAGCTGCTGGGCGATCAGGTTCGCGGCCGTCGCCTGCGAGCGGCGCAGCTCGTAGGTCGCCGGGAACAGGAAGCCCTCGAGGTTGCGGCGCGCGCGCGGCGCTCCGTAGCCGTGCGGGTCGAGCTGGGCGGTGCGCCGCGCGCTGAGCTCCAGGTAGTCGCCGCGGATCCCGGCCCGCTCGGCCAGCGCGGCGATGTCGTGGCGCGTGCGGCCCTCGGGGATCGTCAGCTTGACCGTCGGCGGCGGTGGCGGGTTGTGCGTGAGCACGTCGATCGCGGCGGCGTAGGGCATGTCGCGGCGCAGCGTGAACGTGCCCGCCTGGAGCTCGTCGCGCTTGCCCTCCAGGCGCGCGCGCAGCGAGAAGAAGAAGCTCGACGCGATCACGCCGCGGCGCTCGAGCAGGTCGCCGACCCGCGCGGCG
>DASZVK010000193.1:0-2223 GCA_035547175.1 Solirubrobacteraceae bacterium | reverse complement strand
GCGAACGCGAAGGTCAGCGGCGCCACGGCGGTCGCGGGGACCGGCATCGCGCTCGACCCGAGCCTGACCTACACCGTGTTCCCCTCGGGGCTGAGCCGGCTGGCGGTCGCCGACCCGGCGGGCCGCGTGCTGGCCGTCCTCGACCCGCCCGTGCGGCTGTCGTCGAGCGTCGGCCCGCTCGTGCTGCACGGCCGCGCCGACAACGGCGTGCTCAGCGGCTCCTACCGCGGCGTGCTCGAGGTCCGGCTGACGGCCCTGGGGTCGGTGCGGACGATCGACGACGTCGGCATCGAGGACTACGTGCGCGGCGTCGTCGGCGCCGAGATGCCGCCGGCGTGGCCGGCCGCCGCGCTCGCCGCGCAGGCGGTCGCGGCGCGCACCTACGCGGTCACGACGAGCAAGGGCAGCACCGAGTCGGGCTTCTCGCAGTACGCCGACACGCGCTCGCAGGTCTACATGGGCGTGCGCGGCGAGGCGCCGGCCGTCGACGTCGCCGTGCAGGCGACCGCCGGGCAGGTCGTCGCCTACGCGGGCCGACCGGCCGTGACGTACTTCTTCTCGACGTCCGGCGGGCGCACGGAGAACGTCGAGAACGGCTTCCCCGGAGCCCAGCCGGAGCCGTGGCTGGTCAGCGTCCGCGACCCCTACGACAAGGTCTCGCCCGAGCACGCGTGGGGGCCGGTCGACCTCACGCTGGCCACCGTGACCAAGCGGCTCGGGTCGCTCGTCAAGGGCCGGTTCCGCAACATCCGCGTCGTCAAGCGCGGCGTCTCCGAGCGCGTCGTGCGCGCCCAGGTGATCGGCACCGACGGGACGACGAGCGTGACCGGCGACGAGCTCGCGGCGCGGCTGGACCTGATGAGCACGTGGATGACGTTCCGCGTCTACAACGCGGCCGGAAAGCCCGTCAAGGCGCCCGCGGGCAGCCTCCAGGGCACGGCGCCGCAGCCCACGACCACGACGACGACCCCGCAGGCGCCGACCGAGCCGGGCGCGGTCGCGCCGGCGATGACGGCGACGGCGCCGACCGTCCCCGGCGGCGGCGCGGCGACCCCGGGCGCGACGACCGACCCCACGTCGGGCGGCTCGGTCGCCCCCTGAGCGCGCGATGCCCGCGCCGCTGCTGGCCGTCGACGCGCCGTCATTGCTCTACCGGGCGTTCTTCGCCCTGCCCGAGTCGATCGTCGACGACGAGCGCCGACCGGTCAACGCGCTGCTCGGCTGCGCCAACCAGGTGCTGTGGGCCGTCGAGCGCCACGCGCCGCGCGCGGTCGCGCTGTGCTTCGGCGCCGAGGCGGCCGTGTACCGCGTCGAGCTGCATCCCGGCTACCACGCCGACCGGCCGCCGATGCCGGCCGCGCTCGAGCGCCAATGGCGGCTGGCGCCCGCGCTCTACGAGGCGTTCGGCTGGACGGTGATCGGACACGACACGCTCGAGGCCGACGACCTGCTCGGCTCGCTGGCGCGGATCGAGACGCGGGCCGGCGGCGACACGCTCGTCTTCAGCGGCGACCGCGACATGTTCCAGTGCGTCTCCGAGCACGTCCGCGTGCTGTTCCCCGGGGGCCGCGACGGTCCGACGCTGATCGACGCCGACGAGGTTCGCGCGCGCTACGGCGTCGAGCCCGAGCAGGTCCCCGACTTCATCGCCCTGCGCGGCGACCCGTCCGACGGCATCCCGGGCGCCAAGGGCGTCGGCGCCAAGACCGCCGCCGAGCTGCTCGCGCGTCACGGCGACCTCGAGGCCGCGATCGCGCACGCCGACTCCGAGCGGCCGCGGATCGCCGCGGCGCTGCGCGACGACGCCGAGCGGCTGCGCGCCTACAAGGAGGTGGCGACGCTCGTCCACGTGCCGCTCGACCGCCCGCCCGACCGCGCGCTCGATGCCGCCGCCGCCGCGGCGGCGACCCGCGAGCTGGGGATGTCGCGGCTCGCCGACCGCCTCGCCGGCATGGCCTAGCGCCGTGCGCCGCCTCGCCCTCGTCGCGTGCCTGCTCGGCCCCCTCGCCGCGGGCGCGCGTGGCGAAGGCGCTGACCGAGCAGGCGACCGAGCTGCGCGAGTTCAAGGAGATCGCCACGCTCGTCCACGTGCCGCTGGGCCGGCCGACCGACCGGGCCATGGACCCGCTGCTCGCGGCCGAGTCGGCGCGCGCGCACGGAATGTCCCGGCTCGCCGAGCGCCTGGCCGCGATGGCGTAGCGTCTGGCGCGCCGTGCGCCGCCT
>DASZVK010000192.1:0-2403 GCA_035547175.1 Solirubrobacteraceae bacterium | reverse complement strand
GGTCCACACCATGGAGGACCTCGACGCCTCCGAACGACTTCCTGATGGCGCGAGCGCTGAGGGTGGTCGTCGTCATTCCCAGCGCACGGCGCCCGGCCTCGGGCCTACTTGCAGGCCGTCGGGTAGATGGACTTGATGTTGGAGGGCGTCACGACCTTGTGCTTGGTGTAGACGACCTTGGGCTCCGTCTTGCCCTTGATCAGGTTCAGCAGCAGCGGCACGGTCACGTTGCCGTAGCGCTCCGGGAAGTACGCCGTGTCGGCCTCCCAGTTCTTGAACGACTGCTTGCCGCAGAGGTACGGCCACGAGGTCGGGTCCGCGCCCTGCGCGCCGACGTAGATGTCGTCGAGGCGGTTGGACGACTGGGCGGCCTTGATCATGCCGATCGCCATGTCGTCGTTGAGGCTGACGACCAGGATCTTGTGCTTGCCCGTCAGGCGGCTCAGCGTGTCGGTCGCCGGCTGGATCGACGTGTTCGTCGCGCCCTTGCCGTCGACCCGGGTGACCTTCGGCATCGTCTTGCAGACCGACTTGTAGCCCCTGATCATGCCGTTCGCGCGCTGCGTGTTGACCACGCCGACGGCCGGGGCCTCCATCGAGACGAAGGCGTCGACCTGGCAGTTGAACTTCTTCTTGGAGAACTTGCCGAGCGCCTCACCGGACAGCTCGCCGGCCTTGGAGTTGTCGGCACCGAAGAAGATCGTCTCGCACGGCTTCTGGTGGATGTCGAACGCGATCACGGGCACCTTGGGGCCGGCCGCGCAGACGCGCGGGCCCGCGGCCTCGTTGGCCTGGAAGTTCAGGATGCCCTGAACGCCCTGGGCCTTGAACTGCGCGGCGCAGTCGACGGCCTTCTGCGCGTCGCCGTTCGGGTTGCAGATCTTGACGGTCACGCCGGCCTTCTTGGCGGCGGCGACGACGCTCTTCTTGACGAGCGTGACGAACGGGACGGCGTCGATCTCGTTGATGTAGCCGATGACGACCTTGTTGCTCGTCGCGGCGCCCGCGGGCGCGGCGGAGGCGGTCATCGCCACTACGACGGCCGCGACCAGCGCGAGGGGCACGAAGCACTTCGCGAATCTCCTCATTTTCCTCCTCCTTCGGTGTCGCACCCGCCGGCGAGAGCCGCATCGGAGTGCACGCAGAATCAGCTCCAGGGACCCGTCACAACGCCTGAGGTGCGACGGAGTTGCTGTGGGCGCGGCGATCCTAGGACTGGATTCCGCCGAAGTCAAGTTTCGATTCCGGAACCGTTCCCAGCAACGATCGGCGATACGGCGGGGCCAGACGGCGGGCCCCACCGGGCGCCCGGCCGCGATCGGGTCGGTGACGGGCGGCGTCGGGTCGGGTGGCAGACTGCGCCGCGCATGTGGGCGCGGATGGGCGAGCTCGGTCGGCGGGTGCGCGCGGGGGTGCGGCGGCGCGTGGACATGCGCCGCCATCGCGGCGGCGCGGTGCGCTGCCCGATCTGCGGCGGGTCGTGGGACGTCTTCAAGGACGACCGCAACCGGCCCAACGCGCTCTGCTGGAGCTGCGGCTCGCACGAGCGCCACCGGGCCGTCTGGCTCCTGCTCGAGCGCCGGCCCGAGCTGCTGCGCGACGCGTCGGCGCTGCTGCACTTCGCGCCCGAGTACTGCCTGCGCGAGCGGCTGCGGCGGGCCGCCGCCGAGCACGGCCTCCGCTACGTGACCGGCGACCTCGACCCGACGGGCGTCGACCTCGTGCTCGACCTCTCCGGGCTCGACCTGCCCGACGGCGCCTTCGACGCGGTGATCTGCTCGCACGTGCTCGAGCACGTGCCCGACGACGCGCTGGCGATGCGCGAGCTGCGTCGCATCACCGCCCGCGGCGGCTGGTGCCTCGTGCTCGTCCCGCTCGACCTCGAGCGCGAGGCCACCTACGAGGACCCGTCGATCACCGACCCCGCCGGGCGCCTGGCGGCCTTCTGGCAGCACGACCACGTCCGCCTCTACGCGCCCGACGTACGCCGCCGGCTCGCCGACGCGGGCTTCGAGGTCGAGGTCATCCGCGCGCGCGAGGCGTTCGCCGACGTGGCCGACGCGGCGGGCCTGGGCCGCACCGACTGGCTGCTGCTCTGCAGGTAGCCTGCCGGACGTGGCCGACCTCACCGCCGCCGTGGACACCGTCGTCGGGCGCTGCCTGGGCGTCCGCGAGGGCGAGGAGCTGCTCGTCGTCTGCGACCCCGACCGCACCGAGCTGGGCCGGGCGCTGCTCGACGCCGGCCTGCGCGCCGGCGCCGACGCCGTCCTGACCGTGCTGCCGCCGCGCCCGGCGCGCGGCACCGAGCCGCCGCGCGCCGTGGCCGCCGCGATGGCCGCCGCCGACGTGCTCGTCGCCCCCTGCCTGCCCTCGCTCTCGCACACCGTCGCGCGGCGCACGGCG
>DASZVK010000191.1:0-9299 GCA_035547175.1 Solirubrobacteraceae bacterium | reverse complement strand
GAGGCGCGCATCCTGACCGACAGCCGGCAGGCGGCCGGCACGCTGCGCGCCGCCGCGCACGAGCTCGTCGCCGGGCTGCAGGCCCGCGGCCTCGACGTCAGCCTGCTCGACGTCCGCTGCGGCGCCGAGGGCGACCGCCGTCCCGGCGAGACCGGCCAGGGCGGCGGCCGGGGCCGCCGCCAGGGCTCGTCCGAGGGCGACGCGCCCACCGGCGGGCTCGTCGCGGTCTCGATCGTCTCCGACGAGCCCGCGACCTCCTCGCTGCTGCTCCCCGACGGCACGCTCGTCGACGTCCTCGCCTGACCCACAGGAGAACCGATGCCCACGATCGACCCCACCAGCCCCTACCAGCAGACGCCCGACGTGCGCAACACGTCGGGCGAGCTGGGCAAGGACGACTTCCTGAAGATCTTCGCCGCCCAGCTCGCCAACCAGGACCCGACCGACCCGTCGGCGCCCGACTACATGCAGACGATGTCGCAGTTCTCGATGCTCGAGCAGCTGACGAACCTCGCCGCCGCCCAGGAGGAGTCCGTCCACGCCACCAACGCGGCGCTCGTCGGCAAGACCGTCACGTACCTCAACGGCGACGGCACGACCGTCACCGGCACCGTCCAGTCGGTCGCCTTCGACCGCACCGACGACAACAAGGGCGACACCGTCACGGTCGACGGCGTCGCCGGCGTCCCTGTCAAGAGCCTGACGTCGATCCGGTGAGCGCGCCGGCCGTCAACGACCTGCTTCCCGCGGGGGCGCTGCGCCCCGTCGGCGCCCCGGCGCCGGCGCCGCGCACGGGTCGGACCCCGCCCGCCCACTCCCCCCGCCCGGCCGGCTTCGCCGACGCGCTCGAGCGCGCGTCGGGCGAGCTGACGTTCTCCGGCCACGCGGCGGCGCGCCTGCAGCGCCGCGGGATCGACGTCGGCCGGGACGTCATGGCGCGCCTCGGCGAGGGCGTCCAGCGCGCCGCCGCCAAGGGCTCGCGCGACGCCGTCGTGCTCGTCGACGACACCGCCTTCGTCGTGTCGGTCGCCAACCGCACGGTCATCACGGCCGTCGACCGCGACCACATGCGCGACCAGGTCTTCACCAACATCGACAGCGCGGTGATCGCGTGAGTCGAGCAACCGACAACGACCGCGGCCGGACCCTCGTCGGGAAGCCGCACGCCGAAAGGAAGTGATGCCCCGATGATGCGGGCCATGTACTCCGCCGTGAGCGGTATGAAGAACCACCAGATCATGCTCGACGTGGTCGGCAACGACCTCGCCAACGTCAACACGATCGGCTACAAGGCCGACCGCGTGACGTTCAAGGACGCGCTGTACCAGATGCAGGCCGGCGCGACCGGCGGCACCGCCACGGTCGGCGGCAAGAACGCCGAGCAGATCGGCCTCGGCGTCCAGCTCGGCTCGATCGACCACCAGATGCAGACCGGCGCGATGCAGACGACGGGCAACCCGCTCGACGTGGCGATCGCCGGGACCGGCTACTTCCGCGTCGCCAACACGGTCACGGCCGGTGCGCCGGTCGGCCTGCAGTACACCCGCGCGGGCAACTTCACGCTCGACAACAACGGCAACCTGGTGACCTCGTCGGGCCAGTTCGTCGTCGGCTACGCGGTCGACGCGACGACCGGCGCCCAGACGACGACGCCGCCCACCCAGGCGATCATCAACATCCCGGTCGGCTCGACGAACGTGTCCGTCGGCCAGGACGGCATGGTCTCCTACGACACGCCGGGCGGCGTGCGCAACTACGCGGGCCAGATCACGCTGGCCAAGTTCCCCAACGAGCAGGGCCTCAGCCGCGCCGGCGGCTCGGACTGGACGACCAGCTCGAACAGCGGCGCCGAGCAGGTCGGCACCCCCGGTGACGCGAACTTCACGACGACGAGCCTCGTGGCCGGCGCCGTGGAGATGTCCAACGTCGACATGGCCACCGAGTTCACCACCATGATCACCGCCCAGCGCGGCTTCCAGGCCAGCGGCCGCATGATCACCACCGCCGACCAGCTGCTCGAGACCCTGGTGAACCTCGGTCGCTAGTAGGAGGTCCGAAGACCAATGATCACCCTGCACCGCATCGGCCAGTCGGGGGGCGCGCTCCTCGTCAACCCGCACCTCATCCTCACCGTCGAGGAGACCCCGGACACGGTCATCACGATGGCCACGGGCGCTCACATCGTCGTCGCGGAGAGCGCGGAGGAGGTCGTCGAGGCAGCAAGGGCCTGGCGCGCGAGCGTGCTGTCCGCCTCGCGCAATCTCGCCCCCGTGCGGTAGCGCGTCGTCGGGTCCGGGCCGCCCGGTAAAGCTACGGACGGCCCGGCCGATGACCGCGAAATAGCCATGAAGAAGGCGAGCACGGGCATCGGCATCGCGATCGGAGTCGCGGGACTCCTCATGGGCGCCATGATGGAGGGCACCCAGCCGATGGCGTTCGTCAACATCTCGGCGATCCTGATCGTCATCGGCGGCACCGCCGGCGCGACGATCGCCAGCCAGGGCTGGGAGAGCTTCAAGCGCGTCCCGTCGCTCTACAGGCGGGTCATGAGCAGCACCCCGGCCGACTACGAGGGGCGCATCCGGCTGCTCGTCCACCTGGCGACCCGGGCCCGCCGCGACGGCCTGCTGGCGCTCGACTCCGAGGCGGGCGAGATCGACGACGAGTTCACCCGCAAGGGGCTCCAGCTCGTCGTCGACGGCACCGACCCGGCCATCGTCGAGGACATCATGGCCCGCGAGGTCGAGGGCATGCAGGCCCGCCACGCGGCGGGCTCGCGCGTCTTCGAGAAGGGCGGCGGCTTCGCCCCGACGATGGGCATCATCGGCACGGTCATGGGGCTCGTGCACGTGCTCGAGAACCTCTCGCAGCCGTCGACCCTCGGCCCCGCGATCTCGACCGCCTTCATCGCCACGCTGATCGGCGTCGGCATGGCCAACATCGTCCTGCTGCCCGTCGCCGACCGCCTCAGGTCGCTGTCGGCCGACGAGGCCGAGCTGCGCTTCCTCACGCTCGAGGGCATCCTCGCGATCCAGAACGGCGAGAACCCGCGCGTCGTCGCGGGCAAGCTCGCGGCGTTCGTGCCGCCGTCGGAGCGCCCCGGCGAGGACGACCTGATGCAGCGGCCGGGCGCCGACCCGGGCGCGGACGAGGCGCAGAGGGCCGCGTAGCCGATGGCCCCCCGCCACTCGAAGACGCGCCGCAGCAGCCACCACGGCGGCGACGACCACGCCGGCGGCGCCGGCATGGAGCGCTGGCTGCTGACCTACGCCGACATGCTGACGCTGCTGTTCGCGCTGTTCATCGTGCTCTACGCGATCAGCTCGCTGAACACGGGCAAGTTCGACCAGCTGCGCGTCTCCCTGCAGGAGGCGTTCTCCGGCAAGGTCCTGCCGGGCGGCAAGTCCGTGCTCGAGCGCGGCGCCAGCGAGGAGGACGCCAAGGCCCAGCCGCAGGTCCTCGTCCCGGTCGCCACCGCGCAGGCGGCCGAGCAGCTCGCCCGGCGCATTCACCAGCAGGACGTCGACTTCGCGCGGCTGAAGAAGATGATCGACGCCGAGGCCGCCCGCGACGGCCTCTCGTCGCGACTGCAGACGCGCATCGAGCGTCGCGGCCTGGTCGTGCGGCTGCTGACCGACAAGATCGCCTTCGACTCCGGCAGCGCCCGGCTCAAGCCGCAGGTCCAGCCGCTGCTGACCAGCGTCGCCCGCATCATCTTCTCGAACACGAAGGACGCCGTCGTCGTCGAGGGCTACACGGACAGCGTGCCGCTGCGCCGCCACGCGTCCTACCCGACCAACTGGGAGCTGTCCTCGGCGCGCGCGTCCGCCGTCGTGCGCCACTTCATCCGCAAGGGGATGCCGCCGGGCCAGCTCAGCACGCACGGCTACGCCTACCTGCATCCGCTCGCCAGCAACTCGACCGCCGACGGTCGCTCCCGCAACCGCCGCGTGGAGATCGTGATCGTCCGCCCCGGAATGGAGGGCTCCAAGTGAAGCGCGTCCTGACGATCGCGCTGCCCGTGGCCGTGGTGGCCCTCGTCGCCGCCTACGCCCTGGTGCTGCACAAGCCGGCCAAGCAGCACGCGCGCGTGGCCGGCGAGGTCTACGTCCTGCCGAAGGACTTCGTCGTCAACCTCGCCGCGGACAGGTTCGCCAAGGTCTCGGTCGCGCTCGTGCTCGCCCCCGGGCACGCGGCGCCGTCCGGCGCCGAGGGCACGACGCCGCCCGACGGCTACGGCACCCTGCCCCAGGAGGCGCTCGTGCGCGCGATCGTGACCGACGAGCTGACCGGCGAGCCGTCCGACGCGCTGATCGCCGCCCACGGCCGCAGCGCCGTCGAGCAGCGGATCAAGCGGCGCATCCTCAAGACCACCGACGTCGACGTCGATCGCGTCATGCTGACCGACATCGCGGTGCAATGATCGAGCAGGACTAGAGCCATGACCGAGCCCCAGCACGACCTCGACTACGAGCAGCTCGAGCCCACCGACGGCGCCTCCGCCGACCACGTCGACCTGGCGCCGGTCGCCGACGTCACCGTCGAGCTGGTCGTCGAGATCGGCCGCCGGCGAATGACGATCGGCGAGGCGCTGGACCTCGTCCCCGGCGCCGTCGTGCCGCTCGGGCGGCCGTCGGACGAGCCCGTCGACATCGTCGTCAACGGCCTGCGCATCGCGCGCGGCGAGGTCGTCGTCGTCGACGAGGAGTTCGGCGTGCGGCTGACCGAGGTCACGGGCCGCCGGCCGGGCGCCACCAGCGGCGACGATGTCTGAGGCGGCCGCCCGCCGCCACCTCTCGGCCGTTCCCTCGCAGGCGCCGGGCGAGCCCGCGCCCCGTCTCGACGGCGTCGCCGACGCGCTCGCCGCGCCGCTGGCCGAGATCGCCGAGCTCGCGGCGCTGGCGCTGTCGGCGCCCGGGACGCTCGTCGCCGTGACCGGAGGCGGCGAGCACGGCCACGGCACGCTCGCCGCGCGCGGCCCGCTGCGCGCGGCCGTCGCGCGCCTGTGCGCGGAGGTCGTCGCCCGGCGCGCCACGCGGTGCCTGGCGGACGCGAGCGTCGCCGCCGGCGGCCCGTGGTCGTTCGCGGCCGCTCCCGTGCTGCTGGGCGACGGCGCCGCCGTGGCCTGCCTGGCCGCGATCGCCGAGGCCGGGCGCGAGTGGGCGCCCAGGGACCTGCGGCTGCTCGAGGGCCTCGCCGCGCGCGCCGCGACCGAGGTCCTGCTGGCCGAGGGCGAGGCCGACGCCGAGGCCTTCGACCCGCTCACCGGGCTGGTCGCGCGCGCGGCCTTCCTGGACCGCGTCGACGAGGCGATCGGCGACGCCGGCATGGGCTGCGCGCTGCTGTACGTCGACGTCGACGACCACCGCGGCGTCGCCGAGGCGTTCGGCCCCGCCGCCGGCGACGCGCTGCTCGTCCAGGTCTCCGACCGCCTGCGCGCCGTGCTGCGCCCGACCGACCTCGCGGCCCGCATGGGCGGCAGCGCCTTCACCGCGCTGTGCCGCGACGTCCCCGACGCCGCGACCGTCGAGCGGATCGCCCGGCGCGTGCGCGAGGCGATGGCGGCGCCGTTCGCGATCGAGGGGCGCGAGCGCCCCGTCGCCGTCACCGTCGACGGGCGCATGGCCGAGCCGACCGACCGCCGCGCGGCGCCGCGGCCGGGGCAGGCCCGCGCGATCCTCGCGGGCGAGCCGGCGTCGCCGTTCACCGACCAGATCCGCGACAGCCTGCTGCGCAGCCTGCGCCTCGAGGAGGAGCTGCGCGCGGCCCTCGACCACGGCGACCTGCGGCTGCACTACCAGCCGATCGTCTCGCTGCGCGACGGCGGCGTCCTCGGCGCCGAGTGCCTGCTGCGCTGGCAGCACCCCGACGCGGGGCTGCTCGCGCCGGCCGACTTCCTGCCGGTCGCCGAGGACTCCTCGCTGATGGGCCCGATCGCCCGCTGGACGATCGAGGAGGCCCTGCGCCAGACCGCCGAATGGCGCGCCGCGGGCCTGCCGGCGCCGAACCTGTCGCTGAACCTCTCGCCGCTGCAGCTCGCCGAGCCGGGCCTCGCGGGCCACGTCGTCGCCGCCGCGCGGCGCCACGACGTGCCGCTGGAGACGCTCTGCGTCGAGGTCACCGAGGACGCCCTGATCGGCCCCGGGCCGGCGCTCGAGGCCGTCTGGGGGCTGCGCGAGGCGGGCGCGTACGTGGCGATCGACGACTTCGGCACCGGCTACTCGTCGCTGGCGTACCTCAAGCGCCTGCCGGTCGACCTGCTGAAGATCGACCGCCGCTTCGTCAGCGGCCTCGGCAGCGATCCCGACGACGCCGCGATCGTCGCGGCGATCATGAGCCTCGGCGCGGCGATGGGCATCCACGTCACCGCCGAGGGCGTCGAGACGCCCGAGCAGGCCGACGCCCTGCGGGCCCTGGGCTGCGACCACGTGCAGGGCTTCCTGTTCGCGCCGGCGCTGCCGGCCGGCGAGCTCGCGGCGCTGGCCGCGCAGCCCTCGCCGTTCGCGGCCTGACCCGGCGCCCCGGGCGCGGTCCGGCGGTCCGCGCGCGACCAATCGCTCACGTCCGTTCCCCAGCGGTCGAATACGTGGCGCGAAGACGTTTCGTCCACGCCGCCAATCGACTGACAGGAGCCCGTCGCCGTGAGCAGCATCGCCTCGCCCGAAGCCGGCACCCGTAGCTGGCACCCCCGCCACTGGCCGCTGATCGTGCGCCTCGGCGTCGCCTTCGGCATCGTCGCCGCCGTCGTCGCCGTCGCCTCGGCGATCTCGATCGGCCGCGCCAACGGCGCCCGGTCCGCGGTCGCCTCGACCGAGCAGATGGCGGACTACTCGATCGTGCTCGGCGACGCCGCCCACAACGTGGCCAACAGCTCCGAGGCGTCGCGCGACTTCCTGCTCTCCGGGAACCCCGCCGAGACGCGCGAGTCGACCGCGGCCCACGACCTGGCGCTCAAGCAGCTCAAGTCGGCCTACGCGCTGACCGACGAGCAGAGCGAGCGCGACCAGCTCGACGACGTCGTCGCCAAGCTCAACGCCTGGTGGACGGCGGAGACGCGGGCCCGCACGATCGAGGCCGGCGGCGACCACGCCGGCGCCGTGCGCCAGGCGCGCGAGAAGGCCGACCCGGCCCGCGAGGCGTTCGAGAAGGCCTTCGGCGCGGCCAAGGCGGCCACCCAGGAGGACTACAGCAGCCTCGCCGCGGAGGCCAAGGGCCATACGAGCGCCCTGCGCACCGTCCTGCTGATCGCGCTGGTGGCGATGATCGCCACCGTGCTGGCCAGCGGCGCGCTCCTGATCCGCGGCATCCGCCGCGCGCTGACGCCGGTGCTCGCGGGCATGAAGAGCATCCAGGAGAACTGCGTCGCGTCGCTGACCGCCGGCCTGCGCGCCGTCGCCGAGGGCGACCTGACGGTGCCGGCCGAGCCGCGCACGAAGCCGGTGCCGGTCAACACCCACGACGAGATCGGGCAGATCTCCGGGCGCTTCAACGCGATCCTCGGCGACGTCCAGTCCTCGCTGGAGTCCTACAACCAGATGCGCGCGCAGCTCACCGACGCGCTCGGCCGCGTGTCGCGGTCGGCGGGGACGGTGTCGTCGGCCTCGCAGCAGATGGCGGCGACGTCCGAGGAGACGGGCCGCGCGGTCGGCGAGATCGCGTCGGCCGTGGGCGAGGTCGCGCAGGGCGCCGAGCGCCAGGTGCGCACGGTCGAGTCGGTGCGCGGCGCGGTCGAGGAGGCCGCGTCCGCGGCCCGCACGTCGGCCGAGCGCGCGCGTGAGGCGGCCGAGGTCGCCGCGCAGGCCCGCCAGGTCGCCGACGAGGGCGTCACGGCGGCCGGCGAGGCGTCCGACGCGATGCGCGCGGTCGCCGAGTCGAGCCACGACGTGACGACCGCAATCGAGGGCCTGTCGTCGAAGTCCGACGAGATCGGCACGATCGTCGAGACGATCACCGGGATCGCCGAGCAGACCAACCTGCTGGCGCTCAACGCCGCGATCGAGGCCGCGCGCGCCGGCGAGCAGGGCCGCGGCTTCGCGGTCGTCGCCGAGGAGGTCCGCAAGCTCGCCGAGGAGTCCCAGCAGGCGGCCGGCTCGATCGCCGGGCTGATCGCCGAGATCCAGGGCGAGACGACCAAGGTCGTCGGCGTCGTCGAGGAGAGCGTGCAGCGCTCCGAGCAGGGCAGCGCGGTCGTCGAGCGCACCCGCACCGCGTTCGAGCGGATCGGCGAGGCCGTGCAGGACATGACCGGCCGCGTCGAGGAGATCGCCGCGACCGCCCAGCAGATCTCGGCCGAGACCGAGCGCATGCAGGGCGACATCGGCGAGGTCGCCAACGTCGCCGAGGAGTCCAGCGCGTCGGCCGAGCAGGTCAGCGCCTCCACCGAGCAGACCAGCGCGTCGACCCAGCAGGTCGCCGCCTCCGCCCAGGAGCTCGCCAGCACCGCCTCCGAGCTCGAGAAGCTCGTCGGCCAGTTCCGCCTCGAGCTCGACCGCGACCTGCAGGAGATCGCCTAGCCATGGAGGCCACCAGCAGCGCCGCGGGCACCCAGCAACTGGTCGTCTTCGCCCTCGCCGGCGAGGAGTACGGCGTCCCGATCGCCCGCGTGCAGGAGATCATCGACTACACCGAGCCGCGCTCGGTCGCCTCGGACACGGATTGGATCTGCGGCGTCATCGGCCTGCGCGGGCGCATCATCCCCGTCTACGACCTCGCGGCGCGCCTGCGCCTCGAGCGCACCCACGACGACCACGCCAAGATCGTCATCGTCGACACCGCGGGCTCGCTGGCCGGCATCGTCGTCGACAACGTCTCGGAGGTCCTCACCGTCGACGCCGAGGCGCTCGACGAGGCCCCCGGCGTCAGCGGCGGCAGCGTCGAGGCGATCGCCAAGCTCGACGACCGCCTGATCGTCCTGCTCGACCTCGACGCCACGTTCGACAACGCCGAGCCCGTGGCCGCGGCCTGAGCGGCCGCGACGAGACGGTGGGCGACAGCACGGCACCGCGCGTCGTCGTCGTCGACGACTCGGCGCTGATGCGCAGGATCGTCGCGTCGGCGCTGACCGACGCCGGCTTCGAGATCGCCGGCGAGGCGAGCGACGGCGCGCAGGCGCTGGAGATCTGCGCGCGCGAGCGGCCCGACGCGATGACGCTCGACCTGGCGATGCCGGGCACGGACGGCATGGAGGTGCTGCGGCGACTGCGGCGCCACGACGACCCGGTCCCGGTCGTCGTCGTCTCGGCGTTCTCGCCGGCGGCCGGCGCGCGAGCCGTCGACGCGCTCGCCGAGGGCGCGTTCGA
>DASZVK010000190.1:0-3655 GCA_035547175.1 Solirubrobacteraceae bacterium | reverse complement strand
TTGGCTCCCTTGACGACGCCGGTGGCGACGCGACTCGCGCGCACCCGTGCGGGCGCCGATTGACGAAGCACTGCGCTCTCCTCCGCGCAGCCAAGAGGGACGCGCCGGCCGACGCAGCCGGCGCGTCCCTCGCTCTTGGCGGGCGCGGCGGCCGGGCCCGGTCTCGCGCCACGTAGAATCGGTCCCATGTCCGACGAGTCCGGCCCGTCCTGGGGCACCCGCGTCCTCGCCATCCTCGTCCTCGCCGTCGCGGGGTGGATCCTGCTGCACGTCGTGCTCAGCGTGCTCTCGGCGGTCGTCTCGCTCGTCGTCATCGTGGCGGCCGTGATCGCCGTGATCTGGGCCTACCGCACGCTCTCCACCTAGCGCGGCCGGCGGAGCGCCGAGGTGGCCTACCTCGTCATCGCGTTCTGCTTCGCGCTCGGCGGCGGCATCGTCGCGCGGGCGAAGGGCAACTCGTTCGTCGTCTGGTTCCTGATCTCCGGGATCGTCCCCGGGATCGGCCTGCTCGCCGCGCTGCTGTACCGCAGCGACGCCAGGGAGCCGCGGCGCCTGTGCCCGACGTGCGGACGGCAGTGCATGCTCTACGACGCGATCTGCACGCGTTGTGGCAGCGAGCTCGAATACACCGCCGATACACTCGGCTGATGCGAGCTGTCGACGCCTTGATGGAATGCCTGAAGGCCGAGGGTGTCGAGGTCATCTTCGGCATGCCGGGCGGCGCCAACCTGCCGACCTACGACGCCCTCTACGACACGGGCATCCGGCACGTCCTCGTCCGCCACGAGGCCGGCGGCGGCCACGCCGCCGAGGGCTACGCGAAGGCGACCGGCAGGGTCGGCGTCTGCTTCGCCACGTCGGGCCCGGGGGCGACCAACGTCGTCACGCCGATCGTCGACGCGATGATGGACTCCTGCCCGGTGGTCTGCATCACCGGCCAGGTCCGCACCGACCTGCTCGGGACCGACGGCTTCCAGGAGACCGACGTCATCGGCATCACGATGCCGGCGGTCAAGCACAGCTTCATGATCCAGCACCCGCTGGAGCTGCCGCGCGCGATCCACGAGGCGTTCCACATCGCGCGCACCGGCCGCCCCGGCCCGGTCGTCGTCGACATCCCGCAGGACCTGTCGCGCGCCGACATCCCCTACGAGCCGGTCGCCGACGTGCACCTGCCCGGCTACCAGCCGACCACCGAGGGCAACGCCAAGCAGATCCGCCAGGCGGCCAAGGCGCTGGCCAGCGCGCGCCGCCCGGTGCTCTACGTCGGCGGCGGGGCGATCGCCGCGGGCGCCTCCGAGGAGATCCGCCAGCTCGCCGAGGCGGGGCGCTTCCCCGTCACCTGCACGCTGATGGGCCTGGGCGCCTTCCCGGCCTCCAGCGACCAGTGGCTGGGCATGCTCGGCATGCACGGCACGCGCACGGCCAACTACGCGATGGACGAGGCCGACCTGATCTGCGCGATCGGCGCCCGCTTCGACGACCGCATCACCGGCAAGCTCGACGAGTTCGCGCCGCGGGCGAAGTTCATCCACATCGACATCGACCCGGCCGAGATCTCCAAGAACGTCCCGGCCCACATCCCGATCGTCGGCGACGCCAGGAACATCGTCGACAAGCTCGTGCGCGAGTACCGCGCGCTGGAGGGCGTCGACGCCTCGCGGCTGGAGCCGTGGTGGCAGCGGATCCGCGAGTGGCAGGCCAAGCACCCGCTGCGCTACGACGACACCGAGGGCACCGAGATCAAGCCCCAGCGCCTCGTGCAGGCGCTCTACGAGGCGACCGACGGCGGCCGCTGCGTCCTCTCGACCGACATCGGCCAGCACCAGATGTGGGCGGCCCAGTACTTCGGCTTCGAGCGCCCGCGCGACTGGATCCAGTCGGGCGGCCTGGGGACGATGGGCTTCGGCCTGCCGGCCGCGATGGGCGCCAAGGTCGGCCGGCCCGACGAGCTGGTCGTGTGCCTCAGCGGCGACGGCTCGGTGCAGATGAACGCGCAGGAGCTGGCGACCTGCGCGCAGGAGGGCATCGACGTCAAGCTCGTGATCGCCAACAACGGCTACCTCGGCATGGTCCGCCAGTGGCAGGAGCTGTTCTGGGACAGGCGCTACTCGAACGTCGACATGGGCTCGTGGCCGGACTTCGTCAAGCTCGCCGAGGCCTACGGCGCGACCGGCGTGCGGCTGTCGGACAAGACGACGCTGGTGGACGACCTGCGCGAGGCGCTGGCGACGCCCGGCCCGGTCGTCGTCGACGCGCGCGTCACGCGCGAGGAGAACGTCTACCCGATGATCCCGGCCGGCGCCGCCGCGCGCGACATGGTGGGGTGAGCGTCGTGGGCGATCCCGGCACCAAGGACGAGCTGATCACGCTCGAGGACCTCGAGGCGCAGGCCGGCTACCGCACCGGCCGCAAGCACACGCTCTCGATCCTCACCGAGAACAAGCCCGGCGTGCTGACCCGCATCGCCGGCCTGTTCGCGCGGCGCGGGTTCAACATCGACACGCTGACCGTCGGCCCGACCGACGACCCGGCGATCTCGCGCTTCACGATCACCGTCGACGGCGCCGTCCACCCGATCGACCAGGTCACCAAGCAGCTCCACAAGCTCGTCAACGTCCTCAAGATCCGCGACCTCGAGCCGGGCGGCACGGTGGCCCGCGAGCTGGCGCTCTTCAAGGTCAGCGCCGACGGCACGCAGCGCGCGGAGATCATGCAGATCTGCGAGATCTTCCGCGGCAAGGTCGTCGACGTGACCAAGCGCTCGGTGATCCTCGAGATCACCGGCTCGACCGACAAGATCGAGGCGTTCGAGCGCATGGTGCGGCCGTTCGGCCTGGTCGAGATGATGCGGACGGGCGAGATCGCGATCTCCCGCGGTCGCGGCGAGACCTGACCTGACGGCGTCCGGACGTGCCTGACAGCCGCCGCCTCGCCGGGCACGGCCACCAGGCCTATGCCCGTCGGCCGTCGACTCCCAGCCACGCCCAGCCCCTCGTCAGGGTCGACGATCGCACCCGGGAGCGCCTCGGACGCCACGCGGCGGCGGCCGTCCGGCGGGCCAGGCGCGCGGGCGACGCGCTCGCGGCCGTCACGATCGAGCTGCCCGGCGATGCCGACCCGGCGGCGATCGTCGCCGCGTCGCGACGGCCGGGCGAGCCGTGGTTCGTCATCGAGCAGCCGGAGTCGGGCGGCTTCGCGCTCGGGGCGCTGGGCTGCGCGGCGGCGCTCGAGGCGAGCGGCAAGGAGCGCTTCGCCACGCTGTCGGCCGCATGGCGCGCGCTGTCGTCGACGGCCGCCTGCGACCCGCCCGACGGGCCCCCGGGGGCCGGCCCGGTGGCGGTCGGCGGCTTCGCCTTCGACGCCCACGGCGGCCGCGGCGACGCCTGGCGGGGCTTCGCGCCCGCGTCGCTGCACGTCCCCGAGGTGTCGATCGCGCGACGCGACGGCGAGGCGCGCCTGACGGTCTGCGTGCGCGCGTCCGCCGATGACACGGCCGAGGACCTCCTCGAGCGCGCGCTGGGGCGCCTGGCGGGCCTGCGCTCGGCGCCGCTGCCGCTGCGGGACCCGCGCCCGGTGTCGCGCGCCCGCGTGGCCAGCGCGATGCCGCCCGAGCACTACGAGGCGGCCGTCGAGCGCGCCGTCGAGCGCATCC
>DASZVK010000189.1:0-3902 GCA_035547175.1 Solirubrobacteraceae bacterium | reverse complement strand
CGCCGCTCAGTCGCCGGATCGCCGGGAAGCCGGCCGCCCGCGCGGCGGCGACGGCGGCCGGCGCGCCCGGCGAGCGCACGTCGAGGCGGCCGAGCGCGAGCGCCGGCACGGGGCGCCACATGCGCACGACGCGCTCGGCCTCGCCGGCCTGCACGCAGCGCAGCAGCGCGAGCGACACCGCGTGGTCCAGCGCGGGCTCGCCGCGCTGCGGCGCCAGGCTGACGATGACCTCCGGGGGCGACATCGAGGGCAGTGTGGCGGGTCGCTGGCGCACCCGAGATCCAGCACGGATCGACAAGCGCCGTGCGCTCAGCGCAAAATACGCTGCCAGCGTCGCGGGAACCGGAGGATCCACGAGACAAGAGGAGCTGGTCGATGTCTGAGCTGTCGGGGAAGGTGCGTGGGAATCACCACATCACGCTGTCGACGGGTGGCGCGCAGGAGGACTGGGACTTCCACACGCTGACGCTCGGGATGCGTCCGACGAAGAAGACGATGCTGTACGACGGGGCCGAGCCCGTCTACCACCTGTACTACGCGAATGCCGATCTCGACGCGGGGTCGGTCCTGACGACGTTCCCGATGCGCCAGCAGGGGCTCGTCGGCGAGCGCGGGTCGAACCAGATCAAGGAGGTCTGCCTGTCGATCGACGAGGGTTCGATCGACTACTGGGCCGATCGCCTCGACGGCCTCGGGATCGCGACCGAGCACGCCGAGCTCTTCGGCACGAAGCGCCTGAAGTTCGCGCATCCGTGCGGGATCCCGTACACGCTGGTCGGGACGTCCGGCGACGAGCGCCGTGGCTACGGCGGCAACGGCGTCGAGGCCGAGCACGGCATCAAGGGCGCCTACGCGCCGCTGATCTCGGCGATTCGCGCCGACGAGATGATCTGGTACCTCGAGAAGGGCCTGGGCGCTCGGCAGGTCGACGAGGACGGTCGGGCACGAGCGTGGGATCTCGGCGGCGCGCCGTTCGGCAGCCGCGTCGAGATCGTCGAGGAGCCCGACGTCGCGCCGGGCACCTGGCATTTCGCGGAGGGCACGCCGCACCACTGGGCGTTCAACGTCTCCACGGAGGACAACCAGCTCGAACTCAAGGGCTACATCGAGGGCCTCGGGTTCACCGACGTGACCGAGGTCAAGCACCGCGGCTACTTCATGTCGGTCTACAACCGCACGCCGAGCGGCGCGCTGTTCGAGTACGCGTACTCGCTGCCCGAGGGCTTCCTCGTCGACGAGCCCGAGGCCACGCTGGGCACCGAGGTGAAGATCCCGCCGCCGTTCGCGCACCTCGCCGACGAGATGCTCGCGTACCTCGAGCCGATCGAGGATCGCTTCTAGCGGCCCGCGCCGATGCTGACGACGCACGTCGGGAGCCTGCCCCGCGAGCAGGACGTCGTCGACGTCGTCTTCGCCGAGGACGACGGCCGCCCGGTCGGCCGCGAGGAGTTCGACCGGGTGGTCGGCGCCGCCGTGGCCGACCGGGTGCGCCGCCAGGCCGACGCCGGCGTCGACCTCGTCTCCGACGGCGAGATGAGCAAGATCGGCTACGCGACCTACGTCGCGCGGCGGCTGTCGGGCTTCGACCCCGACGGCGACTACCCGCGCGCGACGCCGGCCGACCTCGACGCGTTCCCGCGCTTCCGCGACCGCCAGGTCGCGGAGGGCGCGGGGCCGAAGTACAGGCGGCCGGTCTGCCGCGGGGAGATCGCCTACGAGCACCGCGAGCCGCTGGAGCGCGACCTCGCCGCGCTGCGCGCCGCCGTCGACGCCGTCGACGTCGCCGGCGCGTTCATGAACGCGCCCTCGCCCGGCGTGATCGCGCTGTTCCTGCCCAACGAGCACTACGCGACGACCGACGCCTACCTCGAGGCGATCGCGGCGGCGATGCGCGTCGAGTACGAGGCGATCGTGGCGGCGGGCTTCGACCTGCAGATCGACGCGCCCGACCTCGCGATGGGTCGCCACATCATGTACCGCGACCAGCCCGACGAGGTCTTCGTCGAGCGCATCGCCACGCACGTCAGCGCGCTCAACGGCGCGCTGGCGGGCATTCCGCCCGAGCGCGTGCGGCTGCACGTCTGCTGGGGCAACTACGAGGGGCCGCACATCTACGACATCCCCGTGTCGAAGATCATGGGCGAGGTCCTGCGGGCGCGGCCGGCGACGCTGCTCTTCGAGGCCGCCAACCCGCGCCACGCGCACGAGTGGGTCGACTGGCGCGACGCGCCGATCCCCGGCGACAAGGTGCTGGCGCCGGGCGTGATCGACACCTCGACCAACTACGTCGAGCACCCGGCGCTCGTCGCCGAGCGCCTGCGCCGCTTCGCCGACATCGTCGGCGCCGACCGCGTGATCGCGAGCACCGACTGCGGCTTCGGGACGTGGGCGGGCTTCGGCCCGATCGACCACGACGTCTGCTGGGCCAAGCTGCGCGCGCTCGCCGAGGGCGCCGAGCTGGCGTCGAGCTGACGCTCGCGCGCCGTCGTCCCGACGCTCCTCAGAACCTCGGCGCGACGCTCGTACTGCATCCATTCCCGGTGACTTCCGACGCTGGGCGCGAAACCTGCGGGCCCCTTCTGCGGGGACTTGCTCGCCGGAGGGACGCGGGCGAGCTCGAGATCGCCCGTTGCGAAGATGTGTGCAGCGCGTTCGGGGACCCTGCACTGTACGGTTAGGCCCATGGCCGAAGACCTGTCCGACGATCGCATCGTCAAAGCACTCGCTCATCCCGCACGGCGGGAGATCCTGCGGATCTTCGACGAGGGCATCGCCTCGCCCAAGGAGATCGCCGGCAAGGTGGGGCTGCCGCTGCCCAACGTCAGCTACCACGTGAAGATCCTCCGCGACCTCGGCCTGATCGAGCTCAAGCGCACGACGCCGCGCCGCGGCGCCGTCGAGCACCACTACGCGGCGCGCCCGCGCCGCTCGCTGAGCCCGCGCGCAGCGGCGTCGCTGCCGTCGTCGGCGCGCAGCAGCGTGGCCCGCTCGGCGTGGCGGCAGCTCGCCGAGACCAGCGCCTCGGCCGACACGATCGTCCAGGTGCGCGAGCTGCGGCTCGACGCCAAGGGCGAGCACGAGGCGATCGAGGCGATCGAGGCGCTCTGGGCGCGTCTGGACAAGGTCCAGGAGGCGTCCGACAGGCGCGCCGACAAGTCCGCCGACGAGGCCGGCGTGTTCGTTGCCGGACACGTCTTCGGCAGGGGCCCGGTCGCGAAGCCCCGCAAGACGGGCGCAAGGGCCCGGTAGCGCTCGAACCCCCGTCACAGATGCGGCGCGCGGGCGACTTGGGCGGAGTGCACACGTCACGCCGCTCGCGCTGCCCCCGGCAACCGCTCCCGATCGAGCACAAGCAGCCGCCGGCCACGCGCATCGCCCGCTACGGGATCACCGAGCGCGGTCGCCGGATCCTCGAGCAGCTCGAGGCGGCCGACCCGCGCCGGCTCCAGCCGCCCGAGGGCACCACGACGGCGTAGATCCGGGCGCGCGGGCGTCCGGCTCGCCGGCGGTCGTCCGGCGCCGGGCGCTAGGGTCGAGGGGATGCGCCGCTCGCTTCTCGCCGCAGCCCTGGCCGTGTCCGTCGCGGTGCCCGCCGGCGCCCTGGCGCAGTCCAGGTACGTCACGCTCACCGACACGGTGACGGCGACCGTCCACAAGACGGGCGTCCAGGGCACCACGCTCGTCTACAAGGGGACCGTCCGCTCGAAGCTGTTCGGCACCGGCAAGGTCACCGAGAGGGTGGCCAACCTCGGCCTCGACGGCACGCTCAGCGTCGTCTACGAGCACGGCACCGTGCGCGGCACGTCGACGGCCAAGCCGAAGGCGGCCCCGGGCGGCGGCTTCACGGTCACCGGCACCTACGAGATCACCGGCGGCACCGGCCGCTCCGTCCACGTCCGCGG
>DASZVK010000188.1:0-8974 GCA_035547175.1 Solirubrobacteraceae bacterium | reverse complement strand
ATCGTGCGTGGCGACGTCCCGGGCTCCTACGGCCTGACCGCCGGCTATCACGGCCGCCTGCAGCCGTTCGACGCCGACGTCGACATCGCGGCGACGCTGGCCGATCCGCTGCGCGTGTGGGGCGCCGACGCGCTGCGCCTGCGGGTGCAGGCCGACAGCGGTCCGCTGGTCGCGGGTCGCCCGTACCACGTGCGCGTCGGGCTGACGAACGACGCGGACGTTCCGTTCTACAACGTCGCGCTCGGCCTCGACCCGGACGGCGCCGGGAGCGACTCCTCGGGCGCCGCCCGCTTCATCTACCAGCCAGGCGAGCGGTTCGACGACGTCGTCGGCGAGATCGACCCGGGCGAGACCGTCTACTCGCACACCTACGTGCTCGTCCCCGACGGGGCGAGCACGGGGGCCCTCGATCCCGCTACGTCGAGCGCGCTCTTCGCCGGACAGGCCGTCTCGGGGGACCCCGTCGTCGAGGCGATGACGCCACCTCCGCTCTACCAGCTGACGGCGCCCACCGACACCGAGGGGGAGGTCCATCTCCATTGGCAGCAGGTGCCCGGCGCGGAGGGCTACGAGGTCTTCTCGATCCCCGACCTCGACACTCCGTTCGACGCCGCGCCGGAGGAGGTGCAGGGCGGTGACGACTCCTACGGGACGGTGCTCGGCCCCGGCGTCAGCGACGCCTATCTTCCGGCGGCGGCGGGCGCCCGCTACTACGCCGTGTCGACGATCGTCGACGGCCGGCCGACGCTCGAGCACGCGGTGATCGTCGGGCAGCCCGGCACGTCGGCGCCCGGCGGCGGCACGTCCGGCGCCGGCGGAGGCGAGGCGCCCGCTGGCGGCGGTCCCGTCGACGACGGACGGGGCGCGCCGGCGCCCGGCTGCCCCGACCACGCCCGGACGCTCCTTAACGGCGCCGTCACGATCGAGGCCACGTGCTTCACCGAGGCCTCGCCCGGGGTGCTGTCGGCGACGGGTCGCATCCGCGTCAACGGCCTCGACCTCGAGACGAGCGGCGCCTTCCGGATCGACCTCGGCAAGCTCACGCTGAGCGCCGACGGCGCGATCGACGCCTACGCCGGCAGCCTGCACCTCTACCACGGCGAGCTTCGCCTGTGGTCGTTGAAGGCCCATCTGACGCTGCCCGCCCTGCCGAAGCTGCGGATCAAGGGCCTGCCGGTGACCGGGAACGTCGACGTCGGGCTCGTCCCGCACGGCGCCGAGGCGAAGCTGGGCGCGTCGATCGGCAATCCGTCGACGCCGTTCGCGGTGACCGGCCAGGTGACGCTGAGGCTGACGCTGGCCTCGGGGCTGCAGCTCGACTCGCTCGACCTCGCGCTCGACAGCGACATCCCGATCGCGACGCTCGTGGTCAAGAGGGCCTCGCTCTCCTACCGGAGCACGCGGGCGGGCGACGTCTGGACCGGCAAGGTGTCCGCGCAGCTCCCCTCGGGACCCGACGTGTCCGGGAGCCTGTCGGTGACCGGCGGCGCGGTCTCCGAGGTCGGGATCACGGTCAGCAAGCTCAACAAGCCGATCGGCGCGATCGTGTTCCTGCAATCGCTCGGGCTGGACGTCACGCTCAAGCCGCGCCTCTCGGCGACGGGCTCGGTCGGCCTGACCGCGGGCCCGAAGATCCTGAACGGCTCGGCGGCGGCGATCGACGGCTCCCTGTCCCTGCGGCTCACGTCCCCCGTCATGCTGACCGCCTCGGGGGACCTGAAGGTCGTCGACCTGCACGTCGCCTCCGCCTCGCTGCAGGCGGCGATCCCCGGTTCGGTCGCCTTCTCGGGAGACGTGCACAAGGACTTCCCGGGCTTCGGGGTCGACGCCAATCTGGGCGGCACCGTCTCCACGAAGAGCTTCGAGGCCAAGGGCGGCTTCGCGCTCAACGTGCCCGGGGCCAGCGGCACGGGGGATGCGCTCGTCAACGAGCACGGCGTCGCGGCCTGCGCGACGGCGGAGACGGCGCTCCTCCATCAGCGCTTCACGATCGGCGCGGCGTACCGGTGGGGCCAGGGACCGCGCCTCCTGGACGGAAGCTGCGGGTTCGGCGAGCTGCGGGACACGATCGCGCACGCGGCCCAGCGCGGGGTGCCGGTCACGACGATCCCGGTGCCGCGGGCCCACCGCCAGCTCAACGTCGTCGCACACGGCGCGGGCCGGCCGCCCGCGCTCCGCCTGTCCCTGGGCTCTGCGCGGGCCACGGTGCGCCCCGGGAGCGCCGGCCGGCTGGGGACGACGGCGTACGTCGCGGTCGCCGACGAGGCCCACGACGACACGGTCGTGATCATCGCGAGCCCTCCCGCTGGGCGCGTCGTCGTGACGGCCGCGCCGGGCTCGTCGCCGATCCTCGGCGTGAGGACGAGCATCGAGCTGCCCGACCCCCGGGTTCGCGTGCGCGTCGCGGCGCCGCACGACGGGAGATACCGCCTGAGCTGGACATCGCGCCGCATCTCCGGCCAGCGGCTGACGCTCTGGCTTCGCGCCGGGCGTGCGTCGCGGCTCCTGCTGCACGACGCCTCTCGCTCGAGCGGTCACGTGGACTTCACGGCCCTGCCCGGCTCGACGGTGCAGCACGTCCGCGTGGTGGTGAGCCAGGACGGCCTTCCGCGCAAGATCATCGAGTCGGCCGCCACCCTGCACGCACGGCGGGTCGTCCTGCACGCTCCGAAGGTCACGCTCCGTCGTCACGGCTCGAAGGCCACCATCGCCTGGACCGCCGTGCACGGCGCGGCGCGCTACGTCGTCACGGTCAGGACGTCGGACGGCCGTCGGCTCTTCTACTCGCGCTCGGCGCGCAGCCGCAGCCTCACCGTGCACTCGACGGGGCGGCTGACGGCCAGCGTGCGCGGCGAGGACGCGGGGCTGCGCGACGGCCCGGCTCGCTCGGTGACCAGCGGCGGCTGACGGACCTGGACCTCGCGGGGGCCGGGCCGGTCGCAGGATGCGCGTGGCGGAGGGGCACGTGGGACGCGGTCCCGCTCGCCAGGGGGCCGATGCGCGGCGGATGGTCGGCGTCGTGCGCCGTGCCCTCGGGCGGCGCTCGGCGACGCGCACGGTCACCGCGGTCCTGGCCGTCGCCGCCGCCCTGCGCCTGATCTACGGGCCGCCGCACCTCGGCTACGACGCGTGGTTCGCGCTCGACTGGGGCAACGACATCGCCCACCTCCGGATGCCGGACTTCACGGCGAGCATCGCGCCGACCCCGCACCCGCTCGCCAACGTCGTGAGCGCGGCGCTGTCGGCGCTGGGCGACGCCGCGCCGACCGCCGTGGCCACCGTCAGCGTGCTGTCGCTCGCCGGGCTCGTCGTGGCGGTCGGCACGCTCGGCCGTCGGCTGTTCGGCACGGCTGCGGCGATCGTCGCGGTCGGGCTGCTGGTCACGCGCCCGCTGCTCGTCATGGAGGCGCTCTACTGCTCGGTCGACATCCCGTTCCTCGCCCTCGTGGCGGCCGCGTCCTGCACGCTGGTGCGCGACCCGTCCCGTCACGCTCGCGTGCTGGCCCCGCTCGTCCTGGCGGGGCTTCTGCGGCCCGAGGGCTGGCTGCTCGCCGCCGTCTACGCCGCGTGGCGCTGGGCGACGGACCGCAGCGCTCGGCGGATGGGCCTGGTGGCGCTCGTGCTCGCCGCCCCGGCGCTGTGGATGGCGTTCGACGGGATCGTCACCGGCGACGCCCTGCACTCCCTGCACGGCACGCGCGACCTGGCCGACGAGCTCGACCGGCCGCGGGGAGAGGGCACCGCTCTCGCCGTCGCCCCGGGATACCTGAAGGCGATCGTCGGCGAGCCGGTGGCGTGGGTCGGCGCGGCGGCCGGCCTCGCCGCCGTCTGGCTGGCGCTCGACCGCGCGGCGGTGCCGCTCGCGCTGCTGGCCCTGGGGATCGCGGCGTTCGTCGTCCTCGGGCTGGCGTCGCTGCCGTTGCTGTACCGCTACCTGCTGCTGTCCGGGCTCGGGCTGATGCTCCTGTGCGGCTACGGCGCGTCGGCGTGGGCACGCGACGGGCCCGCGCGGCGGCGCGTGCCGCTGGCGCTCCTCGCGGTCGGCGTGCTGGCCGCCATCGGCGCCTCGGCGCCGTCGGACGTGCGCCGCTTGCACGGGGTCGTGGCCGGCGCGAGCCTGCGCCACCGGATCGAGGTCGGCCTGCAGCACGTGGTCCGCGAGCCCGCGGTGCGCGCCGCGTGGGCCGCGTGCCGCGAGGCCCAGGTGCCCCAGCACCGCCCCAGCCCGGAGCTCGCGTATCTGCTGGACGCGCCGCTGCGCGACGTCACGGTGCCCGGCGCGACCTCCGCCGGCCGCGGGCTGCTTCTGCAACCGACGCCGGGCCCGATCGCGTCGAGCTTCGTGCTCACGCCCGCAAGCCCGCCGACCTTCTCGACCGCCCAGCTGGCGCGGGCCACGAGGATCGCCACCACCGACACATGGCAGGCCTTTCGCGCCTGCTGACGCGATGCCCGCCGTCCGCGGTGCCTCCAGGCGCCCCGCCTACGCTGGACCGCGTGCTCTACGACAAGGCGCGCATCCACGTGCAGGCGGGCGCGGGCGGCAACGGCTGCCTGAGCTTCCGCCGCGAGGCGCACGTGCCGCACGGCGGCCCGGACGGCGGCGACGGCGGCCACGGCGGCGACGTCGTGCTGGTCTGCGACGACTCGCTGCGCGACCTGCAGAGCTTCAAGCGCAAGGCGCACTACAAGGCGCGCCGGGGCCGCCACGGCGAGGGCTCCCAGCGCCACGGCGCCGACGGCGACGACCTCGTCGTCTCCGTCCCGCCCGGCACGCAGGTGACGACCGAGGACGGCACGCTCTACGACCTCGTGCGCCCCGGCCAGCGCGTCGTCGTCGCGCGCGGCGGCAGCGGCGGGCGCGGCAACCGGCGCTTCGCCACGCCGACCCGGCAGGCGCCGCGGATCGCCGAGCGCGGCCTGCCCGGCGAGGAGGGCTGGCTCGACCTGCGGCTCAAGCTGCTCGCCGACGTCGGCCTCGTCGGCCTGCCCAACGCGGGCAAGTCGTCGCTGCTGGCACGCATGACGCGCGCCGCGCCGAAGGTCGCCGACTACCCGTTCACGACGCTCGAGCCGGTGCTCGGCACGCTCGACGGCGCCGAGCGCCAGCTCGTGATCGCCGACATCCCGGGGCTGATCGAGGGCGCGAGCGAGGGCGCCGGGCTGGGCCACGACTTCCTCGCCCACGTCGAGCGCACGCGGATGCTCGTCCACGTGCTCGACCTGGCGCCGCTGGACGGCAGCGACCCCGAGCGCAACCACGCCACGATCGAGGCCGAGCTGGCCGCGCACGACGCGCGCCTGGCGGCGCTGCCGCGCATCCTCGCGCTGTCGAAGGCGGACCTCGTCACGCCCGGGCAGGCCGCCGCCGCGGCCGCCCGCTGGCGCGAGCGGCTCGGGCCCGACGTATCCGTCCACGTGACGTCGAGCGCGACGGGGGAGGGGCTCGACGCGCTCGCGCTCGAGCTGCTGCGCAGCGTCCCGTCGCTGCCGGTCGTCGCCGACGTCGAGCTGCCCGAGGCCGAGCACATGGTCTTCCGGCCGGGCGGCCCGGGCTTCAGCGTGCGGCGCTCCGGCGACGCGTTCGTCGTCAGCGGCCCGCGCGTCGAGCGCCTGATCGCCCGGCACGACCTCGACAACGAGGAGTCGCTCGCGCACGTCGAGCGCACGCTGCAGCGCATGGGCGTCATCCGCGAGCTCGAGGCGCTCGGCTTCGAGGCCGGCGACGACGTCGAGATCGCGGGCATCGAGTTCGAGCTCGAGCCGTAGGCGCGAATGCGCCCGATGTGACCATTCGACGAGCGGACGTTTCGGTCGCCGCGCGATCGGTTACGCCCCCCTGCATTGCGGATGGCGGCGTGCGCGAGGGAGGCCGCGCCGCCGTCGCTGGCAGGACGAGGCGCGCCCTGCCCCGGACCATGCGCGCGCCGACCCGACAGGCAGGGGACCATGAGCACGGCAGGAACGACGTATCCGCACGTCCGCGCGCGGAGCGCGAGGCCGGCCTCGCGAGCGCGGGCGCTGGACGCGCGCATCGAGATCGCGGGCCTGGTCGCGCTGGTCGCCGGCGCGGTCGTGCTGCGCGTCGCGCTCGTCGACCGCAGCCTCTGGTTCGACGAGCTGATCACCGTGCTCAAGGCGCGCGACACGGCGCCGTCGCTGCTGACCGGCCTGGCCAGCGACGTGCACCCGCCGCTGTACTACCTGCTGCTGCACCTCTGGGTGGGACCGCTCGGCACCGGCGCCGCGGCGATGCGCAGCCTGTCGATCGTGTGGTCGATCGTCTGCGTCGTCGCCGTCTGGGGCTGGAGCCGCGCGGCGTTCCCCGCGCACAGCGGCCTGCCCGCGGCGACGCTCGCCGCGTTCGGCCCGTTCAGCGCCTGGTACGGCAGCGAGGTCCGCATGTACGCGCAGGTGCTCGCGCTGACCGCGCTGGCCGGGTGGATGGCCTGGAGGGTGCTCGAGGACGGTCCGTCGCGCGGGCGGGTCGCGGTGCTCGCCGCGGCGCTGGCGGCGCTGGCGTGGACGCACTACTTCGCCTCGCTGTTCATCGGCTCGCTGGGCGTCGTCGCGGCGGCGCACCGGCTGCGGCGGCGCGAGGCCCGCGCGGGCGCGACGTGGGTGATGGCGTGCTGCGCGATCGCCTGGGCGTCGCTGCTGCCGTGGCTGGCGTTCGTCGTCGAGCGCCGCGGCGCCACGGCGCCGGACCCGACCCACTACCCCGTGCCCGACTTCTACTCGGTGGCGATCGCCGGGCTGGAGATGCTCGTCGGCTTCCCGTCGTTCTCGGCGCTCGGCGTGCTCGCCGCGGGCTGGCCGGTGATCTGCCTCGCGGCGCTGGTGCTGCTGCCGCACGCCGGCCGGCTGCACAGCCGCACGGCCGGCCTGCTCGCCGTGCTCGCGCTGCCGGCCGCCGTGCTCGTGTCGTTCTCCGTGCTCGGCCCGCGCAGCGTCTTCGACCCGCGCTTCCTCGCCGTCTGCGCGGTCCCGCTCTACGTGCTCGCCGGGCGGCTGCTGGCCGGCCTGCGCGGCTGGATGCTCGGCCCGGCGGTGGGGATCGTCGCCGCCGGGGCGGTGGGGGCGTCGCTGTGGCAGAACACGAGCCGCACCAACCCCAAGCTCTACGACTACAGGCAGGCGCTGGCGGCGATCAACGCGCGGGCGAGGCCGGGCGACGCGATCATGCTGATGCCGAACTTCGCGGCCGCCGGCGTGCCGGGCAACCCCGTGTTCGACTACTACCGGCCGAGGCCCGGACTGGCCGTGATCGACACGAGCCGGATCGGCCAGGCGACGCCCGCGGGCACCGGCCGGGCGGTGCGCGACGCCTGGCGCCAGGTGCAGCAGATGCGTCCGGCGCGCGTGTTCACGATCGACGCGTTCTCGCACGACCAGGAGCGTGGCCGCCGGGCGGCGGCGACGGCGCGCGGGTTCCTGCGCTACCACGCGCGGACGCTCGCGCGGGTGTCGCTGCCCAACGCCTCGGTGACCGAGTACCTGACCTACTGGGGGCAGCACGATGCGCGCCACCGATAGCCCGTCGCGCACCGTCACCGTCGCCTGGACGCTCGCCGGCCTGGGGGCCACGGCGTGGTACTTCGGCTGGCTGCTCGAGCCGGGGCGCGCGGACACGATGGTCCTGTTCTGCGCGCTGATCGCGGCCGACCTGTTCAACGGCCTGCACGCCGCCTCGTTCTGGCTGACGTGCCTGCGCGCGGGCCGGCGCCGCGTGCGCGGCGAGGTCCCCGCGGGCGTCCGCGTCGACGTGCTCGTGCCGACGCTCGACGAGCCCGCCGACGTGCTGGCCGCCACGGTGCGGGCGGCGCTGCGCATGCGCGGCGCCGCGCGGCTGCGGGTGTGGCTGCTCGACGACGGCGACCGCCCCGAGGTCGCCGAGCTGGCACGGCTGCTCGGCGCGCACTACCTGTCGCGCCGCCGTGGCCGCGGCGCCAAGGCGGGCAACCTCAACAACGCGCTGCGGCTGACGGCCGAGGGCGGCGGCGGCGCCGAGTACGTGTGCGTGTTCGACGCCGACCACGTGCCGATGCGGTCGTTCCTGGAGCGCACGCTGCCGCTGTTCGCCGACCCGCGCGTCGCGCTCGTGCAGACGCCGCAGGTCTACGGCAACATCGGCGCCGGCCCGCTCACCGCGGCCGCCGCCGAGCAGCAGGCGATCTTCTTCGGGCCGATCTGCCGCGGTCGCGACGGCTGGGGCGCGAGCTTCTGCTGCGGCACCAACTTCGTCGCGCGCCGCGACGCGCTGGCCTCGGTGGGCGGCTTCCCTGAGGACTCGGTCACCGAGGACATCGTGATGTCGATCGCGCTCAACCGCGCGGGCTGGGACATCGCCTACGAGCCGACGGTGCTCGCCGTCGGGCTCGGCCCCGAGGACGCCCGCTCCTACCTCAAGCAGCAGGAGCGCTGGGCGAAGGGCTGCCTCGGCCTGCTGCTGCGCCGCCCGCTGGCGCTGCGGGGCCTGCGCCCGGCGCGGCTGTGGCTCTACGTCGTCGCGACGTCGTGGTGGCTGACCGGCTGGACGATCCTCGTCTACCTGGCGCTGCCGGTCGCGCGGCTGGTGCTCGGCGCCCGCGTCGTCGTCGACCCGCGGGGCGAGTTCGCGGTCCACTTCCTGCCGTACTTCGTGCTCGCCGTGGTCAACCTCGGCCGGCTTACGAACGGCGCCTACACGCTGCGCGGGATCGCGCTGAACTGGGGCATCTTCGCCGTCCAGGTGCGGGCGACGGCGAAGGTCGCGCTGGGCCGCACGAGCGGCTTCGCGGTGACCAGCAAGCGCGCCCTGCTCGGGGTGCCGTGGGGCGCGCTGGCTCCGAACCTGCTGGGCATCGGCGCGCTGGCCGGCGCGTGCGCCTACGGCCTCGCGCGGGGGATCACGCCGGGCGTCGTCGGCACGACCTGCTTCGCGGTCATCGGCGTGCTGCTGCTCGCGCCGATCGTCGTGTTCGCCGCCGTGCAG